>JANQFN010000051.1 GCA_028277825.1 Desulfarculaceae bacterium | reverse complement strand
GAGCCCGTCATAGGCGGTGTCGGTGAAGGTGCGCAGCCGGTGGCCGATGCCCTCGGCCTCCATGGCCTGCACCCAGACGTCGGCTTGGAAGCGGTTGTCCAAAGTGCGCAGCTTCACCATGCCCATGTTGTTCTCCTAATTAACGGAAACAAAAATTGTTACCGCACGACCGGCTTCGCCAGCCACTGGGATACTGCGTTGCAGGTATCGCGGCAACCTCGACGTAGTTTGACTACGCCTCCGGTTACCACTCACCTGCAGACTTGTCTGCCAGCGGCTGGCTGTGCCGGGCCTGAAACAAAACTTATCATTGGCAAATCAAAAAAGCCGTTTCTGGAATTAAGTTAACCTTAAACAGTTTAAGTTTTTTTGGGGAAGGGGGTGTGGGGCACCCGTTCGGGTGTTCAAGGGCAAAGCCATTAAACTCAACCATGGCATATGGCTGAAAAATAGGGGCCGGCCTCGAAAGTGCCGTATGGCACCCTTTTTTACAAAAAGAGGGGTTTCCCCCACACCTTCTTCTCTGCACAAACTCTTATTCTCCGATGCGCCAGGTCCAGGTCTTGGCCAGGCCGGCGGCCAGGTCGTGCTGTGGCCGCCAGTCCAGTTCCACGGCGGCCTTGGCGCAGTCCAGGGCGCTGTACTCGATGTCCCCGGCCCGGACCGGGCCGAAGTCGTGTTCCAGGCTCTTGCCGGCCGCGGCCTGCACCGCCTGCCACAGGCTCAGGGTGTCGGTGGCCACGCCGGTGCCGATATTGTAGACGCCCCGGCCTTTGTCCAGCGCGGCCAGGTTGGCCGCCACTATGTCGCCCACAAAGGTGTAGTCGCGCTTCATGCCGCCGGGCATGTCCTCGCTGCGGTATATGGTGGGCGGCGCGCCCTTGACCAGGCAGTCCATGAAGATTGCCACCACCCCGGCCTCGGCGTGGGGGATCTGGCGGAGGCCGTAGACGTTGGCGTAACGCAGCACCACGTTGTCCATGCCGTAGTGGGCGGCGTAGTAATCCAGATACAGTTCGCCGGCGCGCTTGCTGACCGCGTAGGGGCTCATGGGCCGGGGGGTGAAGGACTCGTCCACCGGCGAGCCGGGCAGCTCGCCGTATACCGCGCCGCCGCTGCTGGAAAAGATGAAGCGCTTGCTCCCGGCCTTGCGCCCGGCGTCCAGGAGGTTCAACAGGCCGATGACGTTGCCCTGGGCGTCGAACAGGGGATCGTCCACCGAAGCCGGCACCGAGATCTGGGCGGCGTGATGGTTGATCACCTCGAAGCCTTCATCGGCCACCAGCTCCGCCGCCTGGGGCGAGGTAATGTCCAGTTCATAAAAGGGCACCCCCTCCATAAGATTTTCGCGTTTGCCGCTGGAGAGGTCGTCCAGGACCGTCACCTGGTGGCCGGCCTCAACATAGGCCTGGGCCACCTGACTGCCGATAAAGCCGGCCCCCCCGCTGACCAGTATCTTCATTAGCCTTGTCTCCGCGTTAACTGGCTGATCATTTGCCACCGATTCTACCACAGACGCCCAACCACCCCAGTGCGCAACCGGGCCCGGCGGCCCAGGTTTGCCCCGGAGATGATTTTGAGAAGTGGCTCCGTAGCCGCCGGTAACGCTCTATGCGTAGGGTAGGCAGCATGAACGAGCAAGGGAAAAATCTAGAGTTGGTGGAGCCCAATGAGCGCTTCGCCATGTCAGTGGGCGGCAGCACCCTTTATTACCGCCGCCTCAGCTTGGGGGCCTTGGCCGCCATCGAGCGCCAGCAGGCCGAAGTGCTGGCCCCGGCCCTGGGCGGCCGCGCCAGCCTGTGGCTGCCGCCGGCGGCCCTGGAATCGGCCATCTGCGCCCACGTGCTGGTGGGGTGGGCGGGGGTGACAGACGTCCGGGGCCGGGAAGTTTCTTTCAGCCCGGAAAACGCCGCCCGCCTGCCCGCCCGGGTGCGGGCCCTGTTGGTGGGCCTGGCCCAACAGATTCAACCGCAAAAAGGAGAATGAAATGAGCCAAGGAATCCAAATCATCGATCCGGAGGAGCGTTTCGAGGTGCACATGCAAGGCGCGGTGTTCACCATCCGCCGCATCGACTCCTCCACCATGCTGGCCCTGGAGCGCCGCCATTCGGGCAACAAGGGCGACAAGGAGAGCTTTCTAAACGACGACGTGCTGGACTACATCCTGGTGGACTGGGAGGGCATATCCAGCCCCCTGGGCGGGGCCGAGGTGCCCTGCACCAAGGAGAACAAGCTGCATTTGCCGGCCAACGTCAAGCTGCGGATCATCAGCGCCGCCCAGGGCAACCGGGCCGAGAGCAGTCACAGCGATCAGTAAGCCCGGATTCCGTATCCAGGCCAAAAACAACGCCGGCCGAAACGGGTGATAACCTCGAATCGCTCGCCCAGGTTTTCGGCCGGCGCGGGAGGCCGGGGGAATCCTTTGACGCCGGCAAAAGGATTCCCCCGGACAACCCCCAGTCTTGATTGCCACTGCCGGTGCATTCAGTGGTATAAAGAGGTGTCCGCACTTGGCGGCGATTAACCGGGAGGGTTTAAAAGTGCTCCCCAACCTGGGCAAGATGCTGTTCACCGTGGGGCTGGTGCTGGCCGGCCTGGGCGCGGTGCTGTGGTTGGCGCCCAAGCTGGGCTTTTTGGACTGGCTGGGCCGGCTGCCTGGGGACATCAACATCAAGGGACAGCGCTTCGGCTTTTACTTTCCCCTTACCACCTGTCTGATCATCAGTGGGGTGTTGACCCTCCTATTCTGGCTGTTCAAGCGTTAGATAAAGAAAATTCCGGCCTCGCCAGCCAGCGTGCCGCTGGCGGCATAGCGGGTCGAAAAACAATCCGCCCCCGTTAAACACCTGGCTCCCGACGCGACCATCCGGCAGCCCAAGCCTTGGGCTGGAATACTGCGTTGCCGATTTCGCGGCAACCTCGGCGTAGACCTAACTACGCCTCCGGCTACCGCTCATCGGCAGCCTTGTCTTCCAACGGCTGGCTGTGCCGGTCTGGCAACTAGCCTAGTCAATCCAATCAAAAAGTGGTCATTGCGAGAGGCGGCGGCAAACGAGGTCTGTGCGCTCCGGCAGGTTTCCCCGCCGGCCCGCGGCAATCTTCCCTTTCCCGGAAGGTCTCGCCATGGATGCCAAGGTGTTTTTAATGATTATTGCAATTGACGTGATTCGTGAATTGTACTGAAAACGGATTTTCCCGGCTTTAAACTCAGCCCTGTTTGCTGAGGAACCTGGCCAACTCGCCGCGGCGCTGGGCCACCTTGGCGGCGTAGGTGGAGGCGCCGTTGTAGCGCAGCAGCACCCGGTCCATGTCCACCGCCGCCCGCCGGCCGCCCCGGGGCGGCAGATAGCTCTTTTCCATCAGGAACCTGAGGTGATAGGCGGCCATGTAGGTGGCCATGGTCAAATGATGCTGCAAACGGATGCTCACCGGCGGCGGCGCGAAACCGGCGTTGGTCATGGAGCGGGTGATGTGGGGCACGGTGGGCCCAAAGATCTGGAAGGGGCTGGCCGAGCGGTTCTGGTCGCCCAAGACGTTGGCATACCAGCTTTCCTGGTGGGCCACGGCCAACAAAAACGACACCGGCACCTTGAATTTCTTGGCCGCGCAGTAGATGTCAAAGGCCAGGTCCTTGGCGTAGCGCTTCATGTTTCGGGGGGCGCGCTTGCCCATGTGCTTATAGAAGCGCTGAGCCCGGCCAGCGATAAAGGGGCTCACCTTGGCCAAAAACTCGTCCAGTCCCATTTTCTCCACTGAAGTGAGCGGTTGCAGCCAGCCGTGGTAGCGCTGGGGCAGGCGCCAGGCGGCCAGCAGCTTGACGGCGGCGTGCTTATTGGCCACCACCGCTCCCAGCGCCCGCTTGGGTTTAAAGCCCAGGCGGCGGTATTCGCGGTACATGCGGTCGATGAACAGGTTGCGGCCGGCCTCGGCCGGGGCCCGGAAGCTCAACAGGGCCACGTAGTTTTGGGGCATGCCGTATTTGGCCATGTCGCGGTGGATTACGGGATGGCGCACCGCCAGGCCGCGGGCCTCGCCCGCCAGCTTCAGGGCCTGGCCGGCCTCCAAAGAGCCATGCTTGGGGTAGTGGCTGCGGGCGGAAATATAGAGGGCCTCCGGCGAGACTTTGGCGCGCTCGGCCAGCTTTTCCCAGCTGGGGTCGGCCTTCAGCGCCGCCCGGGGGCTGGCGTGGTTCAGGGGCAGCAGGTGCAGGTCCAGGGCGCCGCTGGCGGTCTTACCGCTGAAATCGGCCTTAAGCTCCAGGGTGTAGGGGTGTCCGGCCACGTCGCGCAGGGTGGCCTCGGGCGCATTGCTCTGGGGCGTCAGCACCAGGCCGCTGGTGAGCCCCACGATCAGGGCCCATTGGGCCAACTGCCCTTTGCCGGCGGCCTGCAGGCGGCGCCCGGCCGCGGCCAGGCGGTTCATGGTCCTATCCACCTGCTCTTGGCTGCGCGAAATGAGCCTCAGGGCCGCGGGCCGGGAGGCGGCTGGTGCCCGGGCGGTCAGGGTCACCAAAGTGCTCAAGGCCAACAGCTGCTTTTGCAGGCTGGCCACCTGGGCCTTGAGACCGGCCACCTCCCGCTTGAGTTCTTCATCCGCCTCGCCGGCCACGCCGCCCGCCAGACTGAGGGACAAGGAGAGAGAGCGGGCCAGGCCTTGCCAGCGCTGCACTTCCTCCCGGGCCTGGGCCAGCTCGGCGCTCAGGCGCCGGTTTTCGTCCCGGTGATGGCTTTGGCCGTCCAAGGCCTCTTCCAGCTTTTCCTGGGCGTGCAGTTGCTCCAGGCGCAGGGAACGCTGGCGCTCCAGGCTGCGTTCCAGGCGGCCGCTGAGGCGCAGGTTCTGCTGTCCGGCCTGCTGCAATAGCTTTTCCAGTCGCCGGTGGCGCTCAGGGGGGGGCGGGGCCGGGGCCATGGCCCTGCCCAAGGACTCCAGGCGGTCCAGTCCCACCACCTGGGCACCGGCCAGCAGACGCTCATCCATGGGTTTGCTAACCGGGGCTTGGGGCATGAACGGAGCCGGTTCGACCTGGGCCAGGTTGGCGCCCAGGGTCTGACCCAGCTTTTCCAGGCGGGGCAGAGGCAGTTCCAACTCCCAGGCCTGCAGAGCCAAGGCGGCCACCTCCGGGTCCAGCTCCTGGGGGTGCAGTCCGCCCAGGGCGGCGCTTACCGAGGCGGCGGCGGCCTGCAGATCGCCGGCGCAGCGCCGGGCGGCCGCCACTGCCTGTTGGGCCTGGCGCAACTCCTCCTGGGTCCGACCAAGAAGCTCATCGCGCCGCCGCGCCGCCCGCTGCCAGGCCTTGAGGCAGCGCCGGCCGTGCTCCAGGTCGCGGCTCAGCCTGGTGCCCTGCTGGTCCAGGGCGGTCTGCAACTGGGCGGCCCGGGCGGCCAAACTCTTGAGCATTTGGCCGCTGGGTTGGGTTCCCACCCGACTCAAGTGGGCCAACTCCTGGTTCAGTTTGTCGTTTTGTTCCAAAAGGCGCCGGCCCTGTTCCCGGGTGGCGCCCAGGCGCTGTTGGGTCTGGTCCCAGACGCCGGCCAGGCGCCACAGCACCTGGCGCACCCGCTCAGCCTGCTCCAACTGGGCCCGCGCCCGGGCCAAGTGCGGCGGGGCCTGGGGCATCTCCTCCCTGGGCCCGGCGGCGGCCAAAGCGCTCCTGGCCTCGGCCAATAAAACCACATAGAGTTCGGTGAGTTTTTGCAGAGAGGCCAGTTCCCGGTCGGCTTCGGTCAGGTCGGCCCGGTGGACCTTGAGCTGGGCGGCCACCTTATGCAGGGCTCGTTGCACGCGCCGGGCCTTTTCGGCCGAAGTGTGCTCCAACCCGGCGGTCAGACGGCGGCGCCCCGAGTTCAGGGCCTCTTGATGCCGTTGCACCTTCAGGGCGATTTCGCGCCGG
>JANQFN010000042.1 GCA_028277825.1 Desulfarculaceae bacterium | reverse complement strand
TGCCCCCCTGCTCCGCCGCCTTATCCGCGGCCCAGCCGTAGGCCGCCTCGGCGTCCAAGTACATGCCCTTTTCGCTGGGAGTGCCCTGGCTCTGGCCATAGCCCCGGTAGTCAAAGATGAACACGGGCAGACCGGCTTTGTTGAGCCGGGCCAGGTTGTCCAGGCGGTGGGAGATGTTGCCCGCGTTGCCGTGGCAGAACAGGATCAGGTTGCGGCTGCCCTTGGCGGGCAGGTACCAGCCGTGCAGGCGTACCCCGTCGGCGGTGTTGAGCCAGACGTCTTCATAGTCCAGGCCGAACTGCCTGGGCGAGGCGTAGTGGCCCTTTTCCGGAAAAAACACCTGGCTTTCCACGAAATCGGCGCATGCCGCCATCATCACCCCCAATAGAATTACTGCGATCCACTTCACTTTTTGTCCCCAAAGGGACTCAGCACCACCTGGCCGCCGGCGGGCAGGTCCAGTTCGGTCTCCACGGTTTTCAGGTAGACGTAAACCGGGTCCTGGTAGGTGTTGATCAGGCCCTCGTTCCAGTAGTGGATCACCACGCACCAAAACAACAGACGGTAGCGGTTTTTGCCCGGCGGGGCCAAAAACGCCGCCTCGCCCGCGGCCCTAAGCCCCACCTTGGGCTGGGCCAAGTTGCCGCCCACCGCCTCCAGCCGCCAGATGGCCCTGGCCTGGCCCCGCAGCATGACGCGCACCTCCCAGGTGGGCGGACCCAGCCAGTGGTAGAGGGTGGGCTGATCCTGCAGGGGGCCTACCGTGCGGGCCACCGCCTCGTCGATGTCGGCCTGGGTCACTTGGCCCGCGGCCTTGAGCACCAGCCGGGCCGGGTTGGGCCCCAACTGGGGGCCCAGGGCGCAGCCGGCGGCCGGCAGGGCCAAACAGAGCAACAGAATCACCTGGCACCAGGCGTTTTTCACCTAAACCTCCTGCCCTTCATTATACGCAAGAGATCCATGCCGGGAATCATTGACAGTGAGGGAGTATGAATCTAGCATGGGGACAGAACCTCCAGCCGGAGTTGCTTTCTTTGCTGTTCAATCAGCGACTGGTGACGGTTCCCTTCAGCAGCAAGGCCCTGGACCGCCGCAACCATGAGCTTTCGGTGCTCCTGGAGCTGTCCAACTTCCTCTCCACCTGTACTGACCTGGAAACCCTGCTGCACGGCGGGCTGGAGATGGTGCGCCGCCAGTTCGGCCTGAAGGCGGGGCGCATTTACCTGGGTGAGCCGGAGGAGGGCTTTTTGTATCTGGCAGCACACCAGGGCCTGGAACCCGACGGATTGGAGACCCTGGAGCTGGAAGGCACCTTCAGCGGCAAGGCCGCCGCCACCCGCAGCTTTCTGGCCATGCGGGTGGAGGACATCGAGGATAAACAGCGCAGCGCCCTGCTGACCCGGAAGGGCTTTGTCATGGTGATCTGCCTGCCCCTGATCACCCGGGACCGGGTCTTGGGCGTGATGAATTTGAATGCTCCAGAAATGATCCATCTGGAAATGGCCACGGTGGATTTGGGCATGGTCATGTGCAACCTCATCGCCACCTCGGCCGAGAGCGTGATCCAGGCCCAGGAACTCATGGAAAAGGCCGACATGCTCGAGGAGCAGAAAAAAGCGGTGCAGTTTTTCGCCTACACCGCCTGCCACGACATGAAAAGCCCGGCCGCCGGGGTGCACGGCCTGGCCCGGCTGCTTTTGGCCCGTAGCGGCGACCGCATGAACCCCAAGGACCGGGAGGTCTGCCGCCAGATAGAAAAAGCCTCGGCCCGCATCGAGAACCTGGCCGGCGAGATCAACGGCTACATCTGGGCCAAGGAGTCGGCGCTGGACCGGGAGGAAGTGGAGCTGGGCGAGGTGTTGGCCGAGATCGCCGCGGAACAGGCCGGGCGGCTGGAAAAGGCGGGAGTCGTTTTCGAAACCCCGCCGGAACCGGTGTGGATTTTGGCCGACCGCCTGGCCCTGGGCCGCGCCTTGGACAACCTGGTCGATAACGCCCTGAAGTATGGGGGGCCGGAGTTGAGCCGCATACGGGTGAGCTGTCAGGACAAGGACAGCCAGTGGGTCCTCTGCGTTGAAGACGACGGCGTGGGCATCCCCGACGAGTTGGCCAAAAAGGTCTTCACCTTGTTCAAGCGGGCGGCCACCAGCCAGGGAACCGAGGGCACCGGCCTGGGCCTGGCCATCGTGCAGGAGATCGCCCGCCGCCACGGGGGCCGCGCCTGGCTGGAGCCCGGCCAAGGCTCCGGCGCCTCCTTTTGTCTGTCGCTGGCCAAGGCCCCCTAAAACCGCCGCACAGCACTCCCGGCGGGCCCCGGAGTTCTGGTACCATGAGCCGAAGCGACTCTGAACTGGAGCAAGCATGATACCCGACAGGCCCAAGACCGAGCCCCTGCACCGGAAAATCACCCGGCTGGCGCTGCTGGGTGTCCTGGCCCTGGCAGTTGCCTGCGGTATGGAAAGCCCTTCCGATCCGGCGGCGCTCAAGCTGAAAAAGCGCATCCGGGCCCAAATCGAACATCTGGCCCCGGCCCTTTACAAACCCCTGCAAGCGCGCGACCAGGAGGCGGTGCGGCAGGTGCTGATAGACAGCGGCCAGAAGTGGAAGGACTCGGGCCACCAGGAGGAATTCGCGGTGGCGGTGTTGGACAAAAAGGGGGTCTTGGTGAGCGCCCGCCACTTCCTGCCCTCGGCCACCGGCGAGCAGGCGCCCAAAAGAGTGGCCGCCAACATGAACCTGGGCCGCTTCAAGGTGGTGGAGCGGGTGCTCAAGTCCAAGAAGCCGGCCGCGGCCAGACTCTATCTGCCGCCGGGCGGCGCCTGGGGCGAGAAGGTATTCGTGGTGATGGCCCCGGTGGGCAAGGGACCCGAACTGGTGGGGGTGCTGGCCCGCTTCATCCAAGAGTCAACCTTGGAAAATGAGAGGATCAGCGAAGAGGATTTCCTGGCGCTGAGTTTTGACTAATCCCGATCGTCAGGTCTGGTCCGCCGGCGGCGGCGGTTCGCTCAAGCGCTTCTTTACCGCCTTATAGACATCCTTGACCACCTGGGCCGAAATTTGGGCCATGGCCTGGCTCATGGCCGCGGCCAGGGCCGGGCCGCTCTTGGCCGCCATGGAAGCCTGCGCCCGGTAGGTCTTCTGGAACAGCACCTTCTGGTACAAATCCCGCCGCTGGTTGTCCAGCAGGGTGATCACCACCTCCAGGCTGGCCTGGGCCCCCTGGCCCTGGTCCACCTCCAAAAACCTGAGCACCCCGCCCTCCAGGAGGAAACGGCCCTGCTGCAGGCTTTCCGGGCCCAACACCGCCAAGAACAGGCGGCTGGCCAACAGGTCGCGCTGCAGGGCCTCGGTCACCAGGCGGCCGGGGGTGGCCCGCCACTGGTGATAGGAATAGGCCCCCCGCTCATAGCGCTGGGGCTGGTAGATCATCTGCTGGCTGTCCGCCCCCGGTCCGCCATTGAAGCCGGTCACCTGCAGGGCGGTGGGCAGCACGTCGTCCTTGGGCGCGCTGGGCGAGTCGTATTGCAGCATGTATTGGTGCACGTAGCGCTCGGGCTTGGAACTGGAGCAGGCGGCCAAAACCATTGCCGCCAGCAACAGGATCAATGCCAGAGCCGCGGCGCGGCGGGTTTTTTTGCCAAGGGCGGCTTGAGGCGTCATGGCTTATCTTCCTCCGGCCGGGCGCTCCCCCCGGGGGGGCGGCGGCTCGCTGAAGAGGATGGAAGAGGGGTTTTGCTGCAATTGCCTGAGCAGAACGCGCAAGGTGGCCGAGGCGGCGCGCAGGTTGCGCATCACCGCCTGGGCCTCGCCGGCCAGTTGATGGGCCTGGGCCCCCACCTGTTGGCTGCGCGCGTTTAGATCGCGGAACATCAGGTTGGCCTGGGCGGCGGTCTCGGGCAGCTTCATATCCTCGATCTCGCGGGTCACCGTATTGAGCATCTTCTTGCCGGCGGCGATGGCGGTGCGGCTTTCTTTCACCGCCGCCTTGAGCCCGGCGATGGTGGCCCGGGAGTTGGTCACCAGGTCCTTTACCGCCGCGTCGTTGACCAGGCGGTTGAGCCGGGCGGTCAACTCTTCGGTGGATTTGGTGGCCGACTGCAGATTATCCATGGCCCGCTGCAGGCGCTGGTCGGCCAAGAGCTTTTGCACCGCGTTGATGGTGTCCTCTATCTTGTGGCCCATGCCCTTGAAGTCGATCTCGCCGATCTGGGTCATCACCTTGTCCAGGGTGGAGACGATGCGGGTCAGCTCCGAGGGGCGCGAGGGGATGATGGGATATTCGGTGACGAAGTCGATGCGCGGCGACTGGTCCTTTTCGTCCTTTTTGCGGTGGTCCAGCTCGATAAAGGTGATGCCGGTGATGCCGGCGCTGGTAAGCTGGGCCACGATGGTCTTGGACAGATCGCCCTCGAACTCGATGTCCATCACCACCTCGATGAGCCGGTAGTCCGGGGCCACCCGGATGGCCTTGACCCGGCCCACGTCCACCCCGCGGTATTTGACCGTGGAATCGTTTTGCAGGCCCTGCACCGACTCGTTGAAGAAGGTGACGTAGGTGGCCGCCCCCTTGAGGTATTGGGAGGCTCCCAGCCAGGCGATGGCTCCCACCCCGATAATCAGGCCGACGATGACGAACACGCCCACCTTGAGATTGGAGGCCTTGGTGCTCACTTTAGCCTATCCTTTCACTCCCGGGCTTTTCGGTGAAAGAAGTCCTTAACCCGGGGGTCGGTGGCGGTTTGGGCCAGTTCATGGGGATCGCCGATGGCGATGATCCCCTTGGCGCTCTTGTCCAATAAAACCACGCGGTGCGCGATGGTGTAAATGGAATCCAGTTCGTGGGTGACGATGAGCATGGTGGTGTTCTGGGCCTGGTTGAGGCTCAGAATGGTGCGGTCCAGCTCGGCGCTGGTGATGGGGTCCAGGCCGGCGGAGGGCTCGTCGAAGAACAAGATGGACGGATCCAGGGCCAGGGCCCGGGCCAGGGCGGCGCGTTTTTTCATGCCCCCGGAAATCTCATCGGGCATGTACTCCTCATAGCCGTCCAGGTCCACCAGGGAAAGCTTCAGGCGCACCAGAAGCTCCACGGTGTCCTTGTCCAGGTGGGTGGCGTCCACCAGGGGCAGGGAGATATTCTCGGCCAGGGTCATGGAGCCGAACAGGGCCCCGGACTGGAACAGCACCCCAAAGTCCTTGCGCACCTCGGTGAGCTGCTTTTCATCGGCCGCGGCCACGTCCACCCCGTGCACCAGGATACGTCCGGCCAGGGGCCTTAAAAGGCCGATGATGCCCTTGAGCACCGTGGACTTGCCGCAGCCGCTGCCCCCGGCGATGACCACGATTTCACCGGAATTGACCTCAAAACTCACCCCCTCCAGGATCACGGTTTCGCCGTAACCCAGGGTCACGTTCTCCACCGTGATGGGGATATCGGCGCTTTTGGTATTTTGGGCCGTTGTCTGGCTCAAAAATCGCTCCCTAGAAGTAATATTGCACGATGGCAAAGATGCTGTCGGCCACGATGATCAAGAACATGGCCGCCACCACCGCCGAGGTGGTCACCTTGCCCACGCCTTCGGCCCCGCCGCTGACCGTGAAACCCCGCTGGCAACCGATGCCGGCGATCAGCATGGCGAACACCACTCCCTTGAAGGCGCCGGTGGTGATGTCGGCGACGCTTAGGGCCCCCATGGTGTGCTGCACGTAAGTATAAACCGTCAAATCCAGGTACAAGACCCCGATGATCATGCCGCCCAAGATGGCCATCAAATCGGCGAACAGGATCAACAGGGGCATCATCAACAGGGTGGCGACTATCTTGGGCAGGGCCAGAAACACCGCCGGGTCGAAGCCCATTACGGTCAGGGCGTCCACCTCCTCGTTGACCACCATGGTGCCGATCTCGGCGGCGAAAGAGCTGCCCGAGCGGCCAGCCACCAGCACCGCGGTCATGATGGGGCCCAATTCGCGCACCATGGCCAGGGCCACCAGATCGGCCACGTATACGTTGGCCCCGAAGTTCTTGAGCTGGATGGCGCTCATGAAAGCCATGATCAGGCCCAACAAAAAACTGATCAGGGCCACGATGGGCAGGCCGTCCACCCCCACCCGCTCCATGTAGAGCTCCACGTCCCGCCAGCGCAGGGAGCGTGGCCTGCGCACCACGTGCACCAAGGCCAGGAAAATGCGCCCCACGAAGGCGATCACGTCCAGCAGGTCGCCCCCCAGCTTGCGGGTGGCCGCACCCAGGTTTTCGATGATATTGCCCCGCCGTTCGCTGGTGGGCGGGGGCGTAGCGGCCAGCTTGTCGGGCTGGATCAACTGCAGCATCTGCTGCGCCTGTTTGGTCATGCCCTCCAGTTTGAAGGGCACCTGCTGGTGGGCGGCCTGGGATTCCAACAGCTTCAGGGCCATGGCCCCGCCGCTGTCCAGATACTTGACACCGGAGATGTCCACACTGAGGGAGCTGGGCGGTTTGGGCTTGAGCACCCGCTTGAACTGCTCCAGCAGGTGGCCGGTGGCATAGAGGTCCAGACGGCCGCTCAGGCGCAGCACCTGGTCGCTGCCCGGCGCGCCCTTGAGGGATATCTCGTAATGTTCCTTGCTGCGTCTGTTGCGCATGCCCCTATGTCCGGACCGCCGTGGCCTTATTGATCGCGGCAGAGTGCCGCTCGGCTGGGGTTGGGAAGGCGATTATCTGCGTCCGCTGCTGCCGGGCAGCCCAACAAGGGCTCAAGATCAAAAGCGAATCTCCCGCCGCTGCGGTATCATATTGGTTCTGGCGCGAGGCAAACCGCCCTCCCATACCTCAAAAAGTCCCTAGAAAAGTGTTACCATAAGGCCAGCGGCAAATAAATCAGTTTTTTTCGAAGCTTAAGGCAATGAACCTGAACGCGGATTCCCAACAGAGATTCCAGGCCGACGGTTGCACGGTGCACGACCGGCTCAGCGGTTTGGATTGGATGCAAGACCTGGCTCCGGCCGGCTGGCCACGTTTTTGGAACGAAGCGCTGGATTTTATTGCCAATCTCAATAATCGCCTGCACCTGGGCTACAGCGATTGGCGCCTGCCCAACCGGCGCGAACTTTTCTCTTTGCTGGACTATGGCCAAAAGAACCCGGCCCTGACCCCCGACCACCCTTTCGAGGGCCTGGAGCTGTCCTGGTACTGGAGCTCCACCTCCTATGCCGGCGACCCGGCCTATGCCTGGTATGTGCACACAGAAGGCGGCCGCATGTTCTACGGCGACAAGGGCCGCTCCTATCTGGTCTGGCCGGTGCGGGGCGAGAGCGAAATCTTGGCCGCCACCGGCCAGGTAAAGTGTTTCGGCGGCCGCGGGCGCAACCTGCCCTGCCGGGGCTCGGGCCAGGACGGCGAACTGGCCATGGGCCGGCCCTGGCCGCGGCCCCGCTTCCGGCACACTGGCGGCACTGTCCGCGACCAACTCACGGGACTCACCTGGTCGCGCAACGCGGACCTGGCCGGGGGGCCGGTGTCCTGGCATCAGGCCGTGGAGTTGATGCAGCGCCTGGATCAAGAAAAACACGCGGGCAAGAGCGGCTGGCGCCTGCCCAGCATACAGGAGCTGGAGTCCTTGGTGGACGCCTCGGCCCATCACCCGGCGCTCCCCGCGGGCCACCCCTTCCAGGTGGTGCGTGATCAGTATTGGTCCGCCACCACCAGCGGCTTTGACCCGGACTGGGCCATGGCCCTGTATATGGACAAGGGCGGGGTGGGCGTGGGGCTCAAGGAGCGGGCCGAGTATGCGGTGTGGGGGGTATGCGGATAGGGGGCAATTGGGAAGATTAAGAAGTAGGCAAGAAAAAAGTCAAACCAGGTGGCTTCACCTAACCTTGTCGTTGCGAGGAGGGCCGCCAGGCCCGACGAAGCGATCTCTGCTTGCATGAGTGGCTCACGGGTAACAATAGGCTGTGCAGGTGACAGAGATTGCTTCGCTACGCTCGCAACGACAACGAGGCTTGTGGACGCACCGACCGCTTTGGTCAATGGCTTTCAGCCGGGGCCGATTGTACAAGAGAAAGAGGCCGTAGTAATGGCCCTATCCCACCCTGCCCAACATCTGCCCTTTTAACTCACGAACCGCCATGTTGAGCAGCGGCTCCAGGTTCACGATGTCGCAGGCGTTGTAGTCCAGCAGAGTGCCCAGGGCCTCCGGGTCGCCGCCCAGGTGATCGGCCCACAGGTTCACCGCCTCCAGGCCGTCCAGCTCCAACACGTGCCCGGGCCGGGTCAACCCCAAACTCTTCTCGATGCGCTTGAGCCCGCCGCGCAAACCCAGCCGCCGGAGCACCCAGCGCAGATCGATGTGCACCGGCGGCACCAACAGCCGGGGGAAGACCTCTTTCATCACCGGGATATCAAAGCTGGAGCCGGCAAAGGTCACCACCACCTCATAGCCGGCCATGGCCTGGTCCACCTCATGCAGGTTTTGGCCGGCCACGAACTGGGTGACCTCTTGGCCATCATAGAGTCCCACCACGGTGATGCCTCCCCAGTCGTAAGGGTCGCCGCCGGTCTCGATGTCCAAGTACACCGCCTTGCCAAAGCGGGGGAAGAAGCGCCAGTGCTCGGCGCGGGGAATCATGCCCGCCAACTCGGTCAGGCCGCCGGGCCGCTGCAATGCCCCCAGGGAGCGCTCCATAACCGGCCGGCCCAGGTTGTAGATGGAAGGCGGCAAGAGGGCGTGGCCGTGTTCCAGGAAATCCCGCCAGGAGGTGATGCCCGCCTTCCAGATGCCCAGCTCCCGCTTGGGGCCTACTGTCGGTATATGGATGAAGGTGCGGGTGAGCATCGCAGTCTAACTTTAACCTAAATTAACCGGGCTGGCGACCGGCCCGATCAGGGGGCAGGTGTCGCAGCCGGGCGGTCGGAAAGAATGGGCGCCGTCTTGGGGAAGGTCAGAGTTGACCTCATGAGTTAAAAATAATAGCATGCTCGAAATAGGGTTTTCCGGGATCAAAAGGCGCACAATGCGGCCATCGCATAAGCTAGATTGTCAGGGAGGGGATCATGGCGGGAGTCAATCGAAGGAACTTCATCAAGAATGTGGCCATCGGTGGCGCTGTACTGGGGTTGGGAAACGCCGTTTTGACCAAACCCTCACCGGTCTTGGCCAGCGGGCAGCCCAAAAAGGAAGAAACATTGCCCAGCGAAAGAAAGCCCGAGGTTATCACATCATGTCACTGTAAAAAGATAGTGCTGAAACTCGTTAACCTGGATCCCAGGTTCACCGTCTGCCATTGTGACACTTGTCAATTAATGCATAACGGACCATGGTACGGGGCGGACTGCGGGGACATTGAAGTTATCGCGGGCAAGGAATATGTAAGTGAGTTTCCGGTGGAACATGGGGAGCCTGATAATAAGGGTAAATTACCGAGAGGCTGGGCAGCATTGCATTTTTGCTCAAATTGCGGCTCCCGGCTTTTCTATAGCTTGAATGACAAGGTCTTGAAAGACGTCAATGACAGATACAATGTTTCCCTGGGATTGCTATATCTCACTTGCCCCAAAGACATGCTAATGGAAGACGAGGTTTTCTTTGACATGAAACCGGATTATTACAGTTTCCATGAAACCAAGAAGTTTTCAGCAGACGACATTGTCAAAAATTACTTGAAGGGGGTGTAACATGGCCAGCCAAAGAATACCCAAGGTTACCGCCAAATGCCGCTGCAAAAAAGTTGTGCTTGAAATATATGAACTAGACCCTGGATTCGCCGCCTGCCATTGCAGCACGTGCCAGTTCATGCACAGCGGTCCTGGTTTTGGCGGAAGCTGTAATAATGTGAAAATTGTTCAAGGGACGGAAGTGGTAAAAAAGTACAACCCGTCAGCCTGGGCTACCTGGCATTTTTGCGCTACTTGCGGGACGAGACTGCATTATGAATTTGACAAGAAACTGTGGAAAAACAAGCACAACAGGTTCGTTGTATCCGTTGGCTTGTTATATGAAGCCGGCGTCAAAAACTTCAAGATGATCGAAGAAGTTTCTTATGATGAGAAACCACCCTATTATTGTTTTGCGGGACAAAGACCAAAGTTGACCACCAGCCAAACCTATGCGCTATACGCCTTTGATAGCCAACAGCCTTAAAGGGGATGGCATTATAGGCTTTTGCCTGGCTGCCTTGCCGCATAATCTGGAATAAAACAACCCGGGATTTGGCCGTTGGCCGAATCCCGCTGGTTTTTTGGGGGATGGGGCCCGGGGAAACCTGCCCCGGTCCTAGAACAATCTTTTCTGCGCGCCCTGCGAGGGCTCGATGCCCAGGTGATCATATGTCGATCGCGTGGCCACCCTGCCGCCCTTGGTGCGCTTGATAAAGCCCTGTTGGATCAAATAGGGCTCGTAGACTTCCTCAATGGTGTGGGCCTCCTCGCCCACCGCCGCGGCCAGGGTGTTGAGCCCCACCGGCCCGCCGTCGAACTTTTCCACGATGATGCTCAGCAGCAGGCGGTCCAGGCGGTCTAGGCCGTTGATGTCCACCCCCAGGCGGCCCAGGGCGTAGTCGGCCATCTCCTGGTCCACCTTGCCGCCGCCCTCCACCTGGGCGAAGTCGCGTACGCGTTTCAAGAGGCGGTTGGCCACCCGGGGAGTGGCCCGGGAGCGGCGGGCGATCTCGCCGGCGCCAGCCTCATCCATGTCCAGGCCCAGGATGCGGGCCGAGCGGGTGACGATGGCGGCCAGCTCGGCGTCGCTGTAGAAATCCACCCGCACCTGCACCCCGAAACGGTCCCTCAGCGGCGGGGTCAACAGCCCCACCCGGGTGGTGGCCCCCACCAGGGTGAAGGGCGGCAGGTCCAATTTTACGGTGCGGGCGCTGGGTCCGGAGCCGATCACCAGATCCAAGTGAAAGTCCTCCATGGCCGGATACAGCACCTCTTCCACCACGTGGTTGAGGCGGTGGATCTCGTCCACGAACAACACATCGTGGTTTTCCAGGTTGGTGAGGATGGCGGCCAGGTCGCCGGCCCGCTCCAGCACCGGCCCGCTGGTGGCGGTGATGCCCACCTCCAACTCGGCGGCCAGGATGTGGGCCATGGTGGTTTTGCCCAGGCCGGGGTGGCCGTGCAGCAGCACGTGGTCCAGAGCCTCGCCCCGCTGGCGGGCGGCCTCGATGAACACCTTGAGGTTGTCCTTGGCCTCGGCCTGGCCGATGTATTCTTCCAGGGAGGAGGGCCTGAGACTCTCCAGGGCGCTGTCTTCCTCGGCCGGCGCCCCGTCCACCAGGCGGCCGTGCAGTTCTTGATCCGCGCTCACGTCAGGTTCAGTCTCGTTTCCGGGGGGTGCTCAACCCTCCCCTACTCCACCTCGATCTTGCTCACCCGGGGCTCGGAGCACTCGGCTTCCTTTTCCATGCGCACCACCGCCTCGTCGAAAAAGGCGCGCATGCCCTTCATCACCTCGATCTGGGCCTGATGAAAGTGGCTCATGGCCTTGGATTTCTTGCGCCAGCGGCGGCTGAATTCCCTGAGCTCGCACCAGGGGCAGTCGCACTTGGCGTGGTGATGGTGGTGGTGATGCTCCTGAGCCTGCTCTTGGGCTTGCGGCTCGCTCATGACTCTCCTCCGGGGTTGTCGAAATCAACCAGCAGGTAGTCGTTTTCAAACCTGGCCCGGCTGGGCTGGGCCAGGGCGAAGCTGTGGGGCAGGGCCAGATGCTTTCTGACCACCCCCAGCTCCACGATCAGCTCGTCGCCGCTGCGGTGCACGTTCAGGTGCTCCTTGCCGGCGAAGGGCAGATGCAGCTTCACCTGCAGCAGGCCGTTGGCCTTGACGAAGGACAGCGGCTGCTGGGTGTAGAGGTGCGCGGTGGGGTCGCTGTCGCCGTAGAGCTCCCGCCCCAAGGTGAGCAGCCTGTCATGCCCCAGCACCTCGTATTCCTTCAGGCCCACGGGCAGGATGGGCAAGGGGCTGAAAAAGCTCTCGGCCATCTCCAGATACTGTTGCTGGATGTCGGCCATCCTGCCCATCATGCCGATATCGCCCTCGGGCCAGATGCGGTTCATAATAACCGCTTCCACGCTCAATCCGTACAGGGAAAAATACATGTAGGCCCGTTGGGATTCCTTGAGCACCATCTTTTCGGGGTTGCACACCAGGCGCACCGTGGTGCGCTCGGGATCGCTCAAGAGTTGGTCCACCCCGCCCAGCTTGGTGAACAGGTCTTCTATGTTGTTGAAGTACTCGTCGCCGGGCAGGGGTATGTCGGTCAGGCGGGCGGCCACCGGCCGGGCCACCTTGAACATGGCCCGCTCCATCTTAAACACCTTCTTCATGTACCAGTCCAGGGCCGAGGGGATGGACACGAAGCGCATGGACTCGGCAGTGGGGGCGCAGTCCAGGATCAAGACGTCGTAGGTGTTTTCGCGCACGTACTGGTTGATGTATAAAAGCGCGCTTATCTCCTCCATGCCGGGCAGCACCGCGATCTCCTCGGCCACCACCTGGTCCAGGCCGGCGGTGGAAAACAGGGCCGAGAGATAGCTGTGCACCTGCTCCCAGTAGGAGTTGATGGCCTGGTTGACGTTGATCTCCTGCAGGGAGAGCAGCGGGGCTATCTCAATTGGCTCGCCCTCCAGGGCCATCAGGTCGGCGGTGAGGTCAAAGGCGTCGGACAGGCTGTGGGCCGGGTCCAGGGAGATGACCAGGGTCTTGAGCCCCTTTTGGGCGCACAGCGCGGCGGTGGCGGCGGACATGGAGGTCTTACCCGTGCCTCCCTTGCCGGCGAACATTATCAGGCGCATGGTTGCTTCTCCTGAGTGATGCGGCGTGCGGGCCGCTGCTTAAGAATACCCAGTGAAGCGGATTATCTCCAGGTTTAAAAGCCCTTTGCCCCTTCGATGGCATCCACGGGACAGGCCTCGGCGCAATTGCCGCACTCCAGGCACGCCCTGCCCTCGATGGTATATATCTCGCCTTCTGATATCACCTCCACCGGACAGGCCTCCAGGCATTCACCGCAGGCGGTGCATTCCTCGGTTATGAAGTAGCCCGGCGGGTTGACGCTCTCGCCGCCAAAGGCGAAGCGCTCCCGCAGCAGGGGATCGGCCGACAGGTCGAAGATTTCGCCCTTGCCCCGGCGCATGGCAAAGGCATCCAGAATGCTACGGGTCTCGCCCTTATAGAGTTTGCCCAGACCCGGATTCTTTTCGATGATCTTGTCCGGCACCTCCCGGCCCGGGCAAAACTCCACGTCTCCTATGACCCGCACCGCCACGAACTGCTGGTTCATACCCGACAAGGCCAGGCGGGGGTTTTCCTTGAGGCCCAAATAAAAGGGCTTGCCCCGGCCGGTGATGAAGTAGAGGCCGTCGTCCTCCACCAGCATCAGGTTGATCACCCGCACCGTGGGCTGGCCCTCTTCCACGGTGGCGCAGTGCA
>JANQFN010000037.1 GCA_028277825.1 Desulfarculaceae bacterium | reverse complement strand
TTGGACGGTCACTTCATCGAGGCCAGCCTGTATGCCGCCCGCCTGGCCCGGAAGGCCGGGGCCTTGCTCAGCCTGGACGGCGAGCGTATCCACCCGGGCAGCAAGGAACTGGTCTCGCTGTGCCACGTGGTAGTGGGGGAGGAAACCTATCCCCAACGGCTCACCGGCATCGGCGACCCGGATGAGGCCCTCCAGGAGTTGGCCTCCCTGGGCCCGGCCTGGGTGGGCCGCACTTTGGGTGAGAAGGGCGCCGAGCTGCTGGTGGAAGGCCGCCGGTACCATCACCCCGGATCCTCCGTGGAGGCGAAGGACACCACCGGCGCCGGTGACGTGTTCCACGTCGGCCTGGTGCACGCGGTGCTCCTGGGCCAGGGTCCCTCAGAGGCCCTGGCCACGGCCTGCGCCCTGGCCGCCATCAGCGTCACCGGCCTGGGCGGGCGCAGCGCATTGGCAGACAGCGAAACCCTGGAAGCCTTTCTGGCCGAGCGGCAGTAAGTCCATATTCCTTGTAGGGGCGGGTTTCATCCCCGCCCGTCAAGTTGCCGCAAGAAAAGACGGGCGGGGATAAACCCCGCCCCTACAAGGAGTCATTGATTATAGGGCGATCCTGTCAGCGGCTAAGGTAGCCCTTGCCTAGTCACTCCCTAGCAACTTGGCCAGCTTTGACATGGAGGCCGCCGGGCCCATGGCGATCAGGGTGTCGCCAACCTCAACCACCGTGTCCGCCGGCGGGTTGAAGCGCATGTCGCCGTCGGTTTTTTTGATGGCCAATACGATCAAATCCAGCTTCTGGCGCAGGCCCGAGTCCAACAGGCTCACCCCCACCAATTTGGCGCCGGCGCCCACGGACATTTCTTCCATGCGCAGGGGCTGATCGGTGGTGCCGTGGAAAGTGAGGTCGATGAAATCGGCCACCGAAGGGCGTATCACGGTCTGGGCTATGCGCCGGGCGCCGATGTAGTAGGGCGAGACCACCTTGTCGGCCCCGGCGTGCCGCAGTTTGCGCTCGCTGCCCGGCTCGGTGGCCCGGGCGATGACGAACAAACCGGGCAGCATGTCCTTGGCGGTGAGCACGATATAGACGTTGTCCGCGTCCGAGCTGACCGTGGCCACCAGCCCCTGGGCCCGTTCGATGCCGGCCTCCAGGAGCATTTCATCCTCAGTGGCCGAGCCCAGCACGTAGTTGAAGCCCTCCTGCTCCAGACGGCGGGTGACTTCATCGTCGCTGTCGATGATCACCACTTGCCTGCCGGCGTCCAAGAGCATCTCGGCCACCAGGGCGCCGATGCGGCCGTAGCCGCAGACGATGTAGTGATCCTTCAGGGATCGTATGGCGCGTTCCACGCTCCTTCTCCCCAATATGTCTCTGAGTTTACCCTCCACCATGAACTGGGTGGAGGCGGTGAGGATGTAGAGGATGGTGCCCACCCCCAACAGGATCAGCACCATGGCAAAAAGGCGGCCCAGGTCGTTTAAGGGTCGCACCTCGCCGTAGCCAACCGTGGTCACGGTGATCACGGTCATGTACAGGGCCTCCAGCCAGGAGTACTGTTCCAGCCAGTGGAAGCCCATGGTGCCAAAGGCCAACACCCCCAGGCTGAAGGCGAGACCCAACTGGATGCTTCTTTTCATGCGGGAAGTGGTGCGTGGGCCCATCCCCGCGCGGGAGGGCCTGGTCAGTTGCCGGCTCCGCCAGCGGCCGGTTCGGAGGCCACCACCTCGGCGGTGAACTCCATCATCTGGCTGGGCAGGTTGGCCAAGACCACCATGAAGGGGATGCTGCCCCCGGGGCTGACCATATACTCCTGGCCTCCGGGGCTGGTGGGGCTGGAGAGCCGCCGCTGGATGGCGGCCAGGCTCAGGTGGCGCATCTCCTCGGGGGTGAACACCGCGCCGGCATAGGCTGTGGCCTGGCGGGCCACCTTGCCCTGGGCGTCGTGCAGGCGGCCCTGCACCAGCACCGCTTGGCGGGCCGAGGAATGGTGGTTGCTCACCAGCCCCTGGATCACGAAGATGCGTCCGGCGGACTCGTTCTGCCGGAAATAGCCCTTCACGTCATCCAGGGTCATGCGTACCGGGGCCGCGCGGGGGCCGTCGCTTTTCGGGCCGCTTCGGGGTTTTTCCATCAAGTCGGACAGCCCGGGCAATCTCTTGAAGCGCTCCACCAGGGGACCGCCCATGCCCATGCGGTCCATGACCACCACGCCGCCCAACAGGGCGATGGCCAACAAAATCACCAGGCCGATGATCCAGAAGAAGAACTTGAAAACCGGGCCGCGGCCGGAGTGCTCCTGGTCCGCCGCTTCCCCTTCCAGGCCGAAGTCAGCCAGTTCCCGGGCCCGGGCCTGGTCGGTGTCCTGGTAGTCCTGCAGGTCCAGCGGGGAGGGCCCGC
>JANQFN010000016.1 GCA_028277825.1 Desulfarculaceae bacterium | reverse complement strand
GACTTCTTGGCCCTCCGGGCCGCCTCCGCCTCCGCCTTCTTCGCGGCGAGGTCCGTGAGCTTGCGCACCGCGCGCTCCACGTTGCGCCGCGCCTCGGGCTGGTAATAGTCATAGTAGGAGACAAAGTACTCCACCGCGTTATGCGGAAACAGGGCCTTGAACTCGCCGTAGAGCTGGGCGGCCAGGGTCTTGTTGGGGGCCAGGACCAGGGTGGGCAAATTGCTCTGGGCAATGACGTTGGCCATGGTGAAGGTCTTGCCCGAGCCGGTGACGCCCAAGAGCACCTGGTGCTTGATGCCCGCGTCCAGGCCGTGGCTCAACTCCTCTATGGCCCGGGGCTGGTCGCCCTGGGGGGTGAAGTCACTGACCAGTTCAAAATGGGCCGGGCTGGGCGCAGTGCGCCACCAGTGGGAGGTATGGTCGATCTCGCGAACCATGGATCAGGCCTCACTCCTGGGCTGGGAAGCGGCGGGCCACCATCCGGGCCACCTCGTCCAGCCAGCCTTGGCGCTGCTCAGCGTCGCTGAGCACCATCATCCCGAACATGCGGCGCTCAAAGTCCTTGATCCCGCAAAAGTCCAGGATACAGACCTGCCACAGCCGCTCCAGGGGATCGCCGAACACCTCCTGCTCGCGCTCAGCCGGGGTGTTGCAAGTGTTGAACACCAGGGCGCTCTGGGCTTTCAACAAACCCAGGGGAATGCCCTCGCCCTTGTCGCCCTCCAAGAACTCATAGGCCACGCCGGGCCGAAACACCCGGTCCACCCAGCCCTTCATGATCGCCGGCGGCATGCCCCACCAGTTGGGATGCACGATGATCAGGCCGTCCGCCGCGGCCAATTCGGTGCAATATTCCTCCACCAGGGGCGGCAGCGGGGCCTTGGTAGGGAACTCATCCTGCCACAGCAGGGGATCGAAGCCGTCGCAATACAAATCGCGGAAGATCACCTGGTGGTCCAGATCCTCCAGGGTGCGCCGGGCCGTGTCGGCGATGGCGTAGTTGAAGCTCTGTTCATTGGGGTGGGCCAGCACCAATAGGATCGTCACGGGTGCCTCCGATTTTTCAGGAAAAGGCGATCTCGCCGTAGTAGTCCGGCACCTGCTCCCGGAAACTGCGGGCAAAGCGGCGGGGGAAGATCACCCGCCGCACGTCGTCCAGGGCGAAATCCAGGTTGCCGAACACGCGCCACTCGCGCTCCATGTAGTGGTTCTTGTCGTCGTCCGGGGCCAGTCCCTGGTCGAAGAACTTCACAAAGCTGAAAAAGTGATAGACCAAAAACTCGAACAAGTCGCTGAGCCTGCGGCGCTCGGCCTCCTGCACCGGGTCTTCCTGCGGCTCCGGCCGGCTTTCCAGATAGGCGTCGTAAAAGGCCCAGAGCTGTTCATGCTTATCGTCAAAGTAGGCCGCCAGGGTGGAACTGCCCTCTTCGGTGGTGTCTATCTTGGCGTTGCCAGCCACGTAGAACACCGGGTTGGCCCCTTTTTCGGCCAGAAAGGCCTTGGAAAAGGCCAGGCCGAAGCGGCTGAACTTGTCCATGTGGATGCCCAGGTCAGCCACCGGGATGTCGGAAAAACACACCACATTGGAGCGGTAGAACTCGTTTCCCGAAAACTGGCGGCCAGCGCGGTGGTCCACCCGGCTGTCAAGATTGTTGCCCAGTTGGCCGGACTTCAATATGCGCACCAGCAGTTCGAACTGCCTCTCGTGGGCGTCGTATTCATGACGGAAGCTGCGCCCCACGAAATGGGTCAACTCATCGGAGACGTAGCGTTGCAAGCTCATGCCCCCTCCCGATACTCATTCGGCCAGGCGCCAGCGGGTACCCTGGGCCGAATCCTCCAGGAGCACACCCATGTCGGTCAACTGGTCGCGGATGGCGTCGGCCCGGGCAAAGTCCTTGTCTTGGCGTGCCTGGGCCCGCTCAGCGATCAGGGCCTCGATCTCATCCGGGTCCGGGCTTTCGGCGGCCGGGGCGGCGGCGCTTTGCAAAAACTCCACCGGGTCCTCGCCCAGCAGGCCCAAGCGGCCGCCCAACTGCTTGAGACGGGCCGCGGCCAGGGCCAGCAGGGCGTCCCGGGCGGTGGCAGCCCGCTCGTCGCCCAAACGGTCTTTCATGGTGCGCTTGGGCGCGGCAGTGGGCTCGGCGGCCAGC
The DNA here is from genome assembly GCA_028277825.1 of Desulfarculaceae bacterium. Lineage (GTDB taxonomy): Bacteria > Desulfobacterota > Desulfarculia > Desulfarculales > Desulfarculaceae > Desulfoferula. Next base: position 1,607 of record JANQFN010000016.1, on the reverse strand, counting down.
TTGTTGGCAATCTTGGCCAAGCCGAACAGGGCGCCCAGGGCGCGGGGGGTGTTGAAGTCGTCATCCATGCCCGCCTCGAACTCGGCCGCCGCCTGGTCGATCTCCTCCAGCCAGGCCACCTCCCCGGGAGAGGTCAGGCGCTGCTTGATGGGCTTGCCATCTGCGGGCGAGGCGTCGCGCAGGGCAATGTAGAGCCGCTCCAGTCCCTGGCCGGCCTCCTTGAGGGCCTGGTCGGAAAAGTCCAGGGGTGAACGGTAGTGCTTGGACAAGAGGAACAACCGCAGCACTTCCGGCTTTACGGTTTTCAGGATGTCCGTGACCGTGAAAAAGTTGCCCAGGGACTTGGACATCTTCTCCTGGTTCACGCGCACAAAACCATTGTGGATCCAGTAGCGCGCAAAGGGCACCCCGTTGAGCGCCTCGGACTGGGCCATCTCGTTTTCATGGTGCGGGAATACCAGGTCCTCGCCGCCGCCGTGGATGTCAAAGGTGGCCCCCAGAAACTCCTGGCTCATCACCGAGCACTCGATGTGCCAGCCCGGCCGGCCCGGGCCCCAAGGGCTGTCCCAAGAGGGCTCGCCCGGCTTGGAACCCTTCCACAAGACGAAATCCCAGGGGCTCTTCTTGCGCTCGTCCACCGCGATGCGTGCCCCGGCCTGCATGTCCTCCAGCACCCGGCCGGAGAGCTTGCCGTAGTCGGAAAAGCTCTCCACCGAAAACAGCACGTCGCCGCCTTCCACGGTGTAGGCGTGGCCTTTGTCGATCAGAGCCTGAACCGCGGCGATGATGCCCGGCATGTGTTCGGTGGCCCGGGGCTCCTGGCTCACGGGCAACACGCCCAACTGGTCCATGGCCCAAGTGAATGAATCTATGTGCTCCTGGGTCAACTCCTGCCAGGGGATGCCGGTCTCGTTGGCCCGTTTGATGATCTTGTCGTCGATATCGGTGAAGTTGCGTATATACAAGACTTCCCAGCCCTTGGCCTTAAAGTGGCGGTGGATGGCGTCAAAGGCCACGTAGCAGCGGGCATGGCCGATGTGGGGTTCGTCATACACCGTCACCCCGCAGACGTACATGCTCACCTTGCCTGGCTCCAGGGGGATGAACTCTTCCTTACTGCGGGTCTGGGAGTTGTAAATTTTGAGCGCCATCAAACTCTCCGCTGTCAAATCTATAAAATCTAGCTGCCCATAGGGGTGATCACCGCCGTGGCCAGGGCGGCCATGCCCTCGCCACGGCCGATGAAGCCGATGCCCTCGCTGGTGGTGGCGGCCACGTTCACCGCCTCGGCCTCCAGGCCCATGGCCCGGGCCAGGTTGGCCCGCATGGCCCCGCTGTGGGGCGCGATCTTGGGCGCCTCGGCGGCCAGGGTCACGCTCACTTGGGCCGGCTGCCAGCCGTTCTCAGCCAGATGGTCCACTACCCTGCGCATCAAATCCAGGCTGTCCGCGTCCTTGTAGGCCGGGTCGCTGTCCGGGAACAGCCCGCCGATGTCGCCCAGGCCGGCGGCGGCCAACAGGGCGTCCATCACCGCATGGGTGAGCACGTCGGCGTCGGAGTGGCCCTCCAGGCCCAGTTCAAAGGGTATCTCCACCCCGCCCAGGATC
>JANQFN010000001.1 GCA_028277825.1 Desulfarculaceae bacterium | reverse complement strand
AAATATCACCGCCAGCATAACGGCCATGATGCCGTAGGGCCCCAGGTTGATGCCGGTCAGCGCCGCCTCGATGAACTCGTCTCCGCCCAGGCTCCTGAGCACCAAGGCAAAAGTGGTGGCGCCCAGGAAGATGGCGAAGATGTAGGCCGTGGTGTTGAAGCAGGCCATGGTGACTTCCTTGATCACCTTGAAATTGAGCTTCTTGTTCCAGGCCGCCAGCAGGGTGGCGCCCAGGGCGCCCACGCCGCTGGCCTCGGTGGGGGTGGTGACGCCGGCGAAGATGGAGCCCAGCACCGCGAAGATAAGGGCCGCCGGCGGCAAGATGGTCTTGAACACATCCCAAACCATGGACCAGCGCAAAGGCTGGCGCTCCGGGCTCAGGGGGGCGGCGTCGGGCTTGATCAGGCAGTAGGCCAGGATGAAAAAGACATAGAGCGAACCCAGGATCACTCCGGGCACCACCGCGCCCATGAACAGGTCGCCCACGCTCAGGCCCAACTGGTCGGCCATGATCACCAGCATGATGGAGGGCGGAATCAAAATGCCCAGGGTGCCCGAGCCGGCGATGGTGCCCAGGGCCAGGGGCCGGGAATAGCCCTGGGCCATCATGGCCGGCAGGGACAACAGACCCAGAAGCACCACCGAGGCCCCGATGACCCCGGTGGAGGCGGCCAGGATGATGCCGATCAGGGTCACCGTAACCGCCAGACCGCCGCGCACCTTGCCGAAAAGGTTTTGCATGGACTTCATCATCTTCTCGGCGATGCCGGAATGATCCAGCATCAGGCCCATGAAGATGAACATGGGCAGCGCCACCAACACCCAGTTGTCCATGAATTTGTAGACCCGGTTGACCGACATGCCCAGGGTCATCAGATCCAGGCCAGTCAAGGTGTCGAAATACATGTCGGACACGTAGCCCACCAGGGTGAACAACACCCCCACCCCGCCCAATACGTAGGCCACCGGGAAGCCGGTGAACAAAAAGACCACAAAGGTGAGGAACATGGCGATGACGAGATAGTCGTTAATTTCCATGGCGGGCCTCCGTCCGTCCCAGCAAGGTGGCCAGGCTGGAAATGAAGCGGCTGATGGTGGCCATTCCCAGCAGGGCGAAGGAGATGGGTATCACCGCCTTGATGAGCCAGCGCCAGGGAAGCCCCAGGGGCGAGTCGGAGCCCTCGTTAACCCGCCAAGACTCGGTCCAGAAATCGATCCCCATCCAAAACAGCACCACGATCCAAGGCAGCAGGAATAGCATCATGCCCACGATTTCCCAAAAGGCCTTGGTGCGCCGCGAAAAGCGCTGGTGCAGGATGTCCACCCGGATGGGCGAGTTGACCGCGTGGGAATAGGACAGCCCGATCATCACGGCCAGGGCGTAGAGGTGCCACTGCATCTCCTCCAGCCAGACCTGGCCCTTGCCGAATACGTAGCGCAGCACCACGTTGAGGATGATGGCCACCACCAGCAGGCAGTTACTCCAGGCGGCCACCTTGCCCACCCGGACCACAAAGGCATCCAGTTTGCGGCTTATGGCCGGGGGATTGTTGGCTTCACTCGTCATCTGCCGGCTCCGCTGCCCCGGGTGGCCGGGGCGGTGGGAGAAAAGGCGGGGCGGCGCCTGTGCCGTCCGCCCCGCCGGGAGGGAATTAAACCCGCGGAAGCCCCCTTACTTGAGCTTGGGCTCCGGACGGGGGAGGAAAGCCACCGATGACCAGTACTCATACTGCTTGCGGAACTGGCTCAGGTCGGCCCAGACTTTGGCGAAGAAGGGGTCTTTCTTCTTTTCCTCTTCCACCACCTCGTTCCAGGCCTTCTTGAAGGCGGCCAGCATCTCCGGCGACCAGTACTTGTTGATCACCCCGCGCTTGGTCACGTTTTCCTCGATGACCGGGGCCTGCAGGGACTCCACAAAGGCCAGGGAATCGGCCGTGGCCGCCCGGCAGATGATCTCCAGGCACATCTGCTGGTGCTTGCTCATGGCGTTCCAGGTGTCCTTGTTGATCAAAAGCTCGAACAAAGAGGCCTGCTGATGCCAGCCGGGGTAGTAGTTGTATTTGGCCACTTTGTAGAAGCCCAGGCGCTTGTCGATGGCGGGCATGGAGAACTCGGTGGCGTCCAGGGCCTTTTTCTCCAGGGCCGGGAAAATCTCGCCGCCGGGCAGCAGGCTGGTGCTCACGCCCATCTTCTGCATGACTTTGCCGCCGAAGCCGAAGAAGCGCATCCTCAGTCCCTTGAGGTCTTCGGGGCTGTTGATTTCCTTACGGAACCAGCCGGAGGTCTCCGGCGCGATGACGCCGCACAAGAGCACCTTGACGTTGTAGCCGTTTTTGTCGTACATCTCCTGCCAGAACTTCAGGCCGTTGCCGTAGTACATCCAGGCCAGATATTCGCTGGCGTCGGGGCCAAAGGGGATGGCCGAGAAGATGGGAGAGGCGTTAATTTTGCCGGCCCAATAGGCGGCCATAGAATAACCCGCGTTGACCTTACCCTTGGAGACCGCCTCCAGAATCTCAAAAGGCGCCACCAGCTTCTTGGGTTCATAGACCTTCATTTTGATGGAGCCGCCGCTCAGGGTGCCAATGCGCTCGGACACCCATTTAATGGTGGAACCCAAGCCGGGCAGCTGGGTGGAGAAGGTGATGGGCACCTTCAGTAGCACTGGTTTTTCCTTGGCCAGACCCACACCCGGAAATGCGGCCAGCAGGCTGACCGCCAGAGCGATTACTAGAATTTTGGCTGCGTTACGCATCCCTACCTCCCTTCGAACAATGCCTGAGTTGTGTCCCCCCGATTACCGGAGGCCCTTTTTGGGCCGCTGAAAACGGCTATGGGGGATGTATTTGACAAGGACGGCCACCCGTGGGGCAGCCCTTGGT
>JANQFN010000086.1 GCA_028277825.1 Desulfarculaceae bacterium | reverse complement strand
GCCGGATTCAATCTCGCTATTATTATTTCCAGCTTGCCAGAACCGGACAGCGCTACGTCGCTGACCGCGACTCCGGGCACAAGTTCAGTGGCCTGCGCTATCTGATGTTTTTTCAAGCTTTGCCCAAGCCACTCGGCATCCAAGCCAAAGCGATGGGCCCCTTCGACAGCTATCCAGGCAAGTACATCATCGCCGTTTAACGCGTCCTTTACCTCTATTACTTCGGCCCGTTGTACTGTTTGATCAAACTCATCCCAACACAATTGATCGCGTTCACGAACTATTCCGCGGAGCTCCTCCTCCAAGCTTCCGCCTATAAATTCACGGTCGGTAATTCGCCTCACCAAGTGCATTAAAGCATATTCTCGCTGGTAACGAATTCGGCCGTACAACCAGTAAAATCCCAGTCCGCTAAACACTAATAGTAAACTGATTATGATGGACTGCCACCCCATCTCGAAAAGCAGGATGACAAAACCAACTGCTCCTGTGATTTGCAACCAGGGGTAGCCCGGAGTGCGAAATCGAGGCCGGTAGTTGGTCAGGCGTGATTCCCTTAAAACAATGACGCACAAGTTGGCCATCAAATAGGTGAGTATGAGCACCGATGAGGCAGCCTGCACCAGTATCTCTAAATCAAGGAACAAGGTGGCAAACACAAAAACGCCGGTTACAAGTATGGCCATATATGGGGAGCCCAGGCGTCGATGCACCCTGCTAAGCGCTTGAGGTGCCAAACCATCGCGCCCCAAAGCCAGAAGATAGCGCGAGGCCGACATTATTCCTGCCCCAGCGGTGCTTGCAAAAGCCGCGGCTGCGGCCAATCCCATTACTAGGGCTCCGACACTACCTGCAAAAACTCTGGCCCCGTCCGAGATGGGAGTGAGGGAATGATCCAGCTCAGCAGAACCCAACACACCGCTCGTCACGAAAACCATGGCCACGTAGAAAAAGCCAACAACCAAGAGGGATAAAATCATGGCCTTGGGTACGGTTTTCCCGGGATTTTTGATCTCCTCTGCTATTGAGGCAACTTTCAAAAGACCTCCATATGACACAAAAACCACACCCGCGGTGGAAAGCACCGCCGGAAAACCATTGGGCACAAACGGTTCGTATCGGCTCCATTGTATGGAATTGGCCCCCACTAATACATACAGCAACATAAGAGATAAAAGAACTAAGACCAAAACCACTTGCAGCAGGCCAGCTTTCTCGATACCCAAAAGGTTGATGAATACGAAAACCAAACATAAGAAAAGAGCTGTCCAAAGGGGGTCTATACCCATCAATGGCTGGATGAATGCGCCCATGCCGACCAGAGCAAAAGCGCTTTTTAGCGATAGGGAAAACCAGGAGAGAAGCCCGGTAACCGCCCCCGCTGCGGGGCCTAAAGTCCGAGCAATAAAAAAATAGTCACCACCGGCTTTGGGCATAGCCGTTATAATCTCAGCCACACTGAGCATACCAGTGCATGCCAAACATCCTGCTAAAAAATAACTAAAAATCACAGCCGGCCCAGCCGTGGCGTGAGCCAAGCCAGGCAGAACAAAAATGCCTGAGCTTATCATGGCTCCGCTGGCAATACAGAAGACAGTAAGCAGGCCTAAACCATTTTTTTTGTCCGACATTCTATAGTTTCCATACCAAGTAAAGCGAGTTGCCTCGCGTCAGCAGTTTTTATTACCAGGGCCAACCTTTAGAAGAATTTTATTCTTGAACATGCTCCCATGAGGAGGTCTTTAATATCTGGAATCTTTTTTAGCCTCACCCTTTACAGGATTGAACCGTTTGTTCTAGTTTTTTTGTATCGTAATCCATACTCTTAGCTTGCCTGATTAGGCGTTTATATAAATCTTGCGAAATACGAGGCTCTCAGGAAAGTTCCCCAAGATACTGCGTCTCTGAATGTCAGACCATGGCCCGTTGGTAATTTTGATCCAAACCGATGATCCAGTAGTACCTTTATAAAGCCAGAACAAGCTCACTTCCAGCCGTGAGTTTTGCTTCCTTTCCTCGGCCAAGCATTGCCGTCGGCTTCATTCCTCTGTCCATGCACATATCCTCTTGGGCAACGGTTGATCACCTTGACATGATCGTCTTCAAAAAGAATACCCGGCTAAAACGTAAAAGCAATCTTTTTGAAAAGGGGCAGGAAGTGAGGCGGTTTCGAACCATTTGCCAGCATATCGACAGAGGTTGACTGCCTGGACTGTGTGGTCATCAATCAGTAGCAATAGTTGGTATGGCTTGATTCCAGCACCGCGCATTCCTAGTGTAACTTCTTACGCGCCACGTCGTCCGGGTTGATGGACAAGCCACCAGACACCACGATCATCTCCACCCCGGTCGCGGCTTGGTCCTCGCCGGACTCCATGGCCCGGCGCACCGGACAGTACTTGTCGTAAGGGGTGGATTTGAGCACTTGGGCGCAGAGATTGCCCAGGGCCTTCTTGCGGCTCACCCCGGTGATCTGCTAGGCCGCTTGGTTGCAAAAGATGATCACCCCGGCGGTGTCCACAGCCAACACCCCCAAGGTTACCGCCTCGTCGAGCGAGGTGATAGCCCGGGAGATCATTTGACAAAGGCCGCACAGCACCACCAGCTCCATCAGGCGCCTCAAGCCCAGGTCCTTTTCCCTTGCGTCTTGCATTTTTTGAGGGACTGAATACAACGCCGTCGGCCTGATAGAATATTAAATAGACTTGCTTAGGTGCCTGGCAATATGTTTGGTGAGCGATACTTAATTGTGATAGTTAATAGCGGGCCACAACTGCGTGTGGACGAACATGTCTAAACAAGGGTTTTGGGGCCGCCGTTCTGGGCCAGTTGCCGGGGCCGGCCCGGTTGGCAATGCTCGCCGTGGCCGCGACCAACCACGGCCTGGCCGCCGCCCCTTATGCCGTTCACCCGCTATTTAGCTCTCTTTGGTCCACTCCAAGGCGGGCACCTAGATTTTCGGGGAGACCTTAACCGTGCCGACCAAAGAATATTTAAGCTGCGAATATTTGGAGTACGGTCTCAACATTTACAAGGACTCGCTCACTCATTGCTGCGTGGCCCACAGTGACGGCAAGGGTGATGTGAAGATCGGTCCCTTTTCCGGTGAATCTTTGCCCATGGAAACGATTCGCCAAGCCAAAAAACAACTCATAGAGGATAATCAAACCGAGGCCGAGACCCCTTGTACCGGGTGCCATATGCTGGTCAAAAAGCGTTGGAAGTCCAACCCGGGTCTTAAATTTGTAACCATTAACGATTTTTATTCCTGCAATCTCAGATGCCAGTATTGCTATACCCGGACCGAGTCCGGGGTGGAGCATCTCAAGCGCCGGCGCAGCCACGACACCTTGGCCCTGGTGGAGGACATGGTTGCCCGCGGTCTTTTTGCCAAGGATGCCACTGTCTATTGGGGTGGCGGCGAGGTGGCTATCTATGATTATTTCGAACCGATTGCCAAGTTGTTGAACCAGCACGGGATAAGCCAGTTGGTCAACACCAATGCCGTGGTTTTCTCGCCGGTGATCGAAGAGGGCTTAAGTTGCCGGGGCATGGTGGTGCAGATCAGCGTGGACGCCGGCACCGCCGAGACTTTTCACCAAATCAAGGGAGTGGACGCTTTCGAGGTGGTGTGGAAGCATCTGGCCCGCTACGCTCAGGCCGGCGACCTGCAGGTGAAATACATAGTCATGCAAGACAACAACAGCCCCGAAGACGTAAATGGCTTTCTGGAGCAATGCCGCCGGGCCGGGGTGGGTGAGATCGTGGTGGCACCGGAAAGCGGCGAAATGGTGCGCCGGGCCATCAGCCCGGAATCCCTGGAAGCGGCAGCGGCCATTTTGGCGGGGGGCATCGCCCAAAAAATGGTGGTCAATGACGAAGCCTTTGACTTTGGCGAATTTTACAAGCCTCTGGTAAGCCAGAGGCTGGCCCAATGCCTGGCGGAGCAGCACGGCCTGAACCCCCGCCGCGCCCTGTTCCAGGCCAAGCTGCGGCGTCACGGCAAACGCGTCAAGCGTGGCTTGCGCACCCGTTTCACCCCTAAAAACTGACCATGGAGCCCAAACCGATTTCTTTGTGGATGACTCCGCCTGGGGCAGGCCATTTTAGACTGGGCAGATAGCCGGATTCTTATCCATGTTCTAGACGCTGTTGTCTCAATCGATTCCCGGCATTATTGCTCGACTGTTCCTCCGTGTTTTCCCGATGAATGAATTCTAATAATTCGCAAATGTATCTCTATTGCCAACACATTATTTTTGCTGGTGCCTGGGGCGGGACTCGAACCCGCACGGCCATGGTGAGCCTGGGGATTTTAAGTCCCCTGTGTCTACCGGTTCCACCACCCAGGCGGTTTGAACGGCGCGGAGCCGATGGTCTCCGCGGCCAGAATATACCACCCTTTAGGCCGCCAGGGTAGTGGTCAAACCGGGCTCGCCCGGCAAACCCCATTTTTTAGCATCCCATTGACAGGGCTCGCCCCATCAGGTATTCGACTCGCAGCGCCCTTTTTTAGGAGCACATGTGAGCCAACAGGAATCCACCCCAAAAGACGACTCCATGTTGAAAGCTGAGTTTAACGGCGGTCTGAGCGAGGCCGAACTCAAGCGGCGGGTATTGGCCCTGGCCGAACCGGCGGATCAGGCGCTTAAGGACACCCTGACCAGCCATGTGCCCTTTATCGAGGAAGTAAGCGATTACATCGTCTTCAGCGGGGGCAAACGGCTCAGGCCGGTGCTGTATTTGCTGGCCGCTTCGGCGGCCGGCGGCCAGGGGGAGGCCCGTCAGGCGGCCATCTTCGAATTTCTGCATGCAGCCACCTTGTTGCACGACGACGTGGTGGATGAGGCGGGGCTGCGCCGGGGGCGCCCGGCGGCCCGCACCAAGTACGGCAACGACGCCGTGATCCTGGTGGGCGATTTTCTTTTTTCCAAAAGCTATTCTCTGGCCGCCGAGGTGGCGGACCACCGTTTCATCAGCGCCCTGACCGATTGCACCACCATCATGGCCGAAGGCCAGGTGCTGGAGCTGTTGCACACCGGTGACCTGCAGTTGTCCCGTCAGGGTTACCTGGACATCATCGTCTCCAAAACCGCGGTGCTGATCGCCGCCGCCTGCCAGATGGGGGCCATTCACGCCGGCGCCGCCGATGAGGTGGTGGCCTCGCTCTATGACTACGGCATGGAGTTGGGCATCGCCTTCCAGATGGTGGACGACGCCCTGGATTACGTGGGCAGCGAGCATGAGTTCGGCAAGCCGGTGGGCCACGACCTGGCTGAAGGCAAGATCACCCTGCCCTTCATCCAGGTGCGCGATCAGGCCCCGACCGAGGCCGCTGAGCATCTGCTGGAACTGGCACGGACTATACCCCAGGACCCCGAAGTCATCCCCGAGGCCAAGGAACTGGTGCGGGTCCACGGCGGGGTGGAACACACCTTTGAACAGGCCAAGTCCCATGCATTGGCCGCGCAGAAGGCCCTGGCCCCGCTTTTGAATCGCGACGACCTCAGCCAGGACCTGGAGACCCTGCTAGCCCTGGCGCCTTACGTAATCACCCGCCGCAACTGATCCCGTCACAGGCAAGATTACGGTAGGTCTCACGACGATCTACCGAAATTCCCTTTAGGCCGCGTAAAGGGCCGTTCCCTAACTATCTATTTTTACAAGATTTATTTTTGGGTGTTTTGGAAGGGCCCTTGCATGACACCTACCGCCAAAGGAGGCGGCAGGTGCCAGACAGCGGCATTATATTGATTCAACCAAACGACTCGGTTTTATGCGAGGTCATGGCCCAAGCCATCGCCCGGGTATCTGACGGACCCCTGTGGGAGGTTTTGCAGCCACCACTGCCCGAGGCGGCAGGTTGCGGCGGCGCCCTGGTGGTATGGGATCTGTGGGGCTTTGCCGGCCCGGCCAAGGATGCCTGGCTGGAGGCCTTGGCTCCAGTGGATATCGGCGTGGTGCTGGCCTCCGCCACCATGGATCAAGGCGTGGAGGCGGCCCTGAAACAAACCGGAGCCTTGGGGCTGATCACTCCCAATCACTCCGCCAAAACGGCCGCGGTGACGCTGGACTTGGCCCGGGCCAATCACCAGACCATATGCGAGCTATTGGCAAGGCGGGCCGAGTTGGAACTGCGACTCAAACAGCGGCCACTGATCGAGCGGGCCAAGAGCGTGGTGATGGCCGCGCACGGGCTGTCGGAGGCCGAGGCCATGCGGCGCATGCAGAAGCGCGCCCGGGACACCAACCAAAAGCTGATCCAGGTGGCTGAGGGCATATTGGCCTCCTACCGCATCTTCAACGGTAAACCGGAGGGATAAAAACCTTCGATGCTCTCTCAGCTTAAAAAAATCATTGCGGGCTTAAAAGAGTTGTTAAGGGAAAGAATCTGTTCCGGTTGGCTGGCGCTTACCAAGGGCAACTATAGTTTATTCCAGCCGATAACTTAGGCCGGAATCATGAAGCGGGTCAGGTCGTGCCCAGACCGCTTGGAAGGGTAATCTCTGAGGCAGCATCCCCCGATTAGGGGGCCGTGCAACCGCGGGTTCCCGTCGCTAAACACCTCTGCCGGCAGACCTTTTCTCTACTTTACCCGCTTCTTTTTTCTTGGTGCGCCCCCTCAGTTTAAGCCTCGGGCAGCCCGTCCACATAGCACCTCAGCGGCATTTGGTTGTACACCGCGGCAAAGCACTTGTTGCAGGAGATGCAGGCCGCCTCGCTGGCCTTGCCCTCGGCGAGGCGTTTGGGCAGAAACGGCTCCCGGATCAGGGGCCGGCACAAAGAGATGCATTGGGCCTGGCCCCGCTCCAGCACCCGCTCCATTTCTGACAGAGTACGCGCCCCGCCCACCAGCATCAGGGGCACCTGGCCCAGGGCCGGCTGGATCTCGGCGGCCGCGGGCAGGTTGTACAGGGGCTCAAAGGCGTTGGCCTTGACTTGGCTCTTGAACTTCAGCTTGGCGATGGGCCGCATCCAGGCGGGTAGGGCCCGGGCCAGCCCGTTCAAAGGCACCCCCCCGCGCACCATGTGGAAAGAGTAATAGGTGCCGGCGCTGACCTCCACCGCGTCGATGCCCAGCTCCTTCAGCCAGACCGCGTATTGCCGGGCCAGTTCCGGGGTGACGCCGGGCTTGGGCGTGTAGTCGGCGCCGTTGAGCTTGACCAAGACCGGCATCTCCGGCCCCACCGCTTCCCGCACCGCACCGTAAACCTCCCTGAGCAGCCGGAAGCGGTTGACGGCGCTGCCGCCCCAGTCGTCCTGGCGGCGGTTGAAAAAGGGTGAGAGGAACTCGGCGATGAGATAGCCGTGGGCGCCGTGGATCTGCACCGCGTCGGCCCCGGTCGCCTTGGCCCGGGCGGCGGCGGCGCCAAAGGCGGCGATCACCTCGGCGATGTCCGCCGGGCTGGCCGCCCGGGGCTTGTCCAGGCTGGCCGGGTCGCGGCCCCAGCCCGAGGGGGCCAGCGGTACCTGGCCCAGGACCTCTTTGGGGGCTTGGCGCCCGCCGTGGGCCAACTGAAAGGCCACCTTGCCCCCCTGGGCATGGATGGTGTCGCACAGTTGGGCCAAACCCTCGGTCATGGCGTCTTCATGGATGCCGGTCTGTTTGTAAAAGGCCTTACCACGGGGGTGTACGTAAATGTGCCCCGGGATGATCAGGCCCACCCCGCCCCGGGCCAGGTTTTTATAGCGGGTGAGCAACTCCGGACTGACCCGGCCGTCGTCATGAGCCAGGTACTCGAAAGTGGCCGAATGCACCAGGCGGTTTTTCAACTCCAGAGCGCTGATGGCGGCCGGCGAAAACAACAGACTCATGGCATAGCACCCCTTACAGCCGAGTCATCGCTAAAAGAACAGAGCGGCACTCTCATCATGCCGTTGCCGCCCGGGTTGTGTCACTAGTTTTCAGGAGGCAAAGAGGTTGGTAAGGAATTGGGTTGAAGGAAAGAGGATAGGTGAAAGTCGGGCAGCCCGTAAAAAGTTCAAGGCGTCTGTCTTCGCAATCGGCAGGAACCTCACCCTCGATTAATTCATGCCTTTACCTGGTAAAGGGAGGTTGCTTCACTCCTTGCAGCACTCTCCCGCTATCTATCGGCTGCACACCAGGGGATCGATTAAAGGCGGTCCCGCCGGGCCCCAGGAGGGATTGATCATTTGCGGGCTTCCTTTTTAACTAGCCTCTTCAAACCCGACCACCATGAC
>JANQFN010000606.1 GCA_028277825.1 Desulfarculaceae bacterium | reverse complement strand
GGTTTTGCCTTCATTCAGCCGGGCGCAGGTCCTGCAGGATCAGTTCGATGTGGGGCCTGCCGTAGTGGGAGATGCGGGGGATGAAGGCCACTTCCAGGGGGCCGCCACCCTGCGGGGCCTTGTCCGCCTGGTTGAAGGCGATGGCCGACAATTTGGCTCCGTTTTGCATTAGCTCTAATTTCAAATGGTTATCACCCACCACCCGAGCCGCGGCCATTTCCACGCCCTTGGCGGCCAACACCGGTTCCGGGTTGGCGTTGCCATAGGGGGCCAGCTTGGCCAAGGGCGCCATCATGTCCGGGCCCAACTCGGCCAGGCTGACCTCAGCCTCTATGGCCAGGGGGTTGTCCAGACCGCCCGGGGGAAGCTGCTCTTGGGCGGCTTTTTCCAGGCGGCGGGCCAGCTCGGGCAGGTCGCTACTTTTCAGGGTGGCGCCGGCAGCCAGGGCGTGGCCGCCGTAGCTGATCATCAGTTCGGCGTTGGCGGCCAGGGCGCGTTGCAGATGAAAGCCTTCCCGGGAACGCCCGGAACCGACGGCCTCACCTTTTTCCAGTGAAAACAACATGGTGGGGCGTCCGGTGCGCTCCAAAAGCCGGCCGGCCACGATGCCCAGCACCCCCCGGTGCCAATCCTCGCGGCCCAGCACCAAAAAACTGGCCTCGCCAAGGTCCTTGTCGGCCGCGATAACTTCCAGAGCTTGCTCGAACATAATGTCGCCCACCTCGCGGCGCTGTCCGTTGAGCTGATTGAGGTCCCCAGCCAGTCTGATGGCCTCCTCCGGGTCTCTGCTCAGAAGCAACTCCAGGGCCAGGCCGGGGTGGGTCAGGCGGCCGGCGGCGTTGATGCGCGGGGCCAAATAAAAGCCCAGATCCATGGTGTCCAGGGTGTTGCTGCGCCCGGCCACCTTGGCCAGGGCGGCCAGGCCGGGCCGGCGGCGCTGGTTCAAGACGGCCAGCCCCTGGCTGACCAGGATGCGGTTGGCCTCCAAGAGCGGCACCACGTCGGCGCAGGTGCCCAGGGCCACCAGGTCCAGGCTGTCGCGCAGGTTGGGCTCGGGCCGGTTCTGAAAAAATCCCGCCTGGCGCAGGGCGGCGCGCAGGCCGGCGGCCAGATAAAAGGCCACCCCCACCCCGGCCAGATGCGGGGTCATGCCGCAGGCTTCCTGTTTGGGGTTGACCACCGCCGCCGCCGGCACCAGCGGCCCCGGCGGCACCAGGTGGTGGTCAGTGACCACCACGGTCAGGCCCAGCTCATGGGCTTGGGCCACGCCCTCGTGGTCGGAGATGCCGCAGTCGGCGGTGATCACCACCTGGGCGCCGGCCTGGGCCAGGCGGCGGGCCCGGGCCGGCTTGAAGCCGTAGCCGTCGGTGAGGCGGTGGGGCAGGTCCCAGACCACCGGCGCGCCGCAGCCCTCCAAAAACTCCACCAACAGCGCCGTGGCGGTCACCCCGTCGGCGTCGTAGTCACCGGCCACGCCGATGGTTTTGCCCTGCTCCAGGGCGGGCAGCAAAACTTCGAGCGCTTGCTCTAAGCCAAGCATGCCGGCCGGCGGCGGCAGGCGCTCCAGGCTGGGGTCCAGGAAGGACCGTGCCGCCCCCGGCTCGGCATAGCCCCGGTTGCAGAGAAGCTGGGCCGCCAGGATGGGCAGCCCCAGGGCCTCGGACAGGGCCTGGGCCGCCCGGGGCGTGGTTTCCTGGATTTGCCAGGTGGGGGGTGGGGGAGGAGGGACCATGCGGGCACTATATATTGAGGATGAATAACGGTCAAGCCCCAGCATGTTGTAGGAGCATACCGGTCAGGGCAATAACAGCAATTCAGCCAATTCCGGGGCGTGGTTCAACATGCAATAGTGATCCGCGTCCAGTTCCAAGTATTGCCAATGCTCCCGCACGGCGCGGCTTTTGACGTATTGGGGTATGTCCCGGGTCATCTCCAGGAACTGGCTCATAAGGCAGTGGATGTAGCGCTTGGGCAGGGCCGCGATGACCGCCTCATCAAAAAGCAATGGCTGGGTGAAGGGCGGCCAGGCGGGCACGCCGTAACTGGCCGGGTCCACCCCGGCCAGCTCGAAAAAATCAAATAAGGACATCCCGCTCTGGGGAATCAGGGCGTCCACGTAGATCAACCGGGCGACGCGTGCGGGCAGGCGGGCGGCCGCGCCGGTGGTCACAAAGCTGGCATAACTGTGTCCGGTGAGCCAGACCTCTTGCAGTCCCTGCTTGGTGATGAGGCCGCAGACCTCGTCAATATGCCGCTCCAGGCTGGAGCGCTGCGGGTCGGACAGGGTGATGGCCTCGGTCTGATGTCCGCGCTCCTCTAGGATGGCGCGCACCTGGTCCCAATCGTCCTTGCTGCGCTTGCCGCCGGGCACGAAGAGGTAAATAGCCATGGTGGATCCTCTTGCCAATCCGCTTGCCGGGCTGGCCTACAAATACAGTTGCCCCCGCTTTTGGCGCAGGGAATCGGGCGTCTCCTGGTCCTTGTCCATCTTCCAGGCAAAGAACTTGCTCATGTCGCTCAGGCTCAGCGCCTGGTCCGGGCAGTTTTTCACGCAGCCCAGGCAGACGATGCATTTGTCCCGGTCCGCCTCGCCTTTTTTCGCGTCCATGGCCCCGCTGGGGCATTGCTCCTGGCAGAGAAGGCACATCTGGCATTCTTGCCCGTCCCGGTTGGGCAGGTCCGGCGCCATCTTGTAGCGGCCCAGTTCGAATTGGTCCAGCTCTTGTTCGCTGTAGGGGCCCGGGTCCAGCTCCGGCGCCAGGGTTGGGTCAGCCCCACTGAGCCGGGGATGGATGGCTTCGGCGTACTGGGCGGCTAGGTCCAGGTCGCCTTGGTCGGGCCTGCCGGCCATGGCCTGCCAGCCACTGAGATTATAGGTGTGGGCCCCGGGGAAATCGGCTGAGGCCACCACCCTGAAATTTACCGCCTCCAGCCTCCGGCGGGTGTCAAAGTGGGTGGGGTGGATGATGAAACCACCGAAGGTGAAGAACATGGCGCTAGCCTTACCCTGACCGTCCAGGGTGGCCAGCCAGTCACGGAAGAGGCGCGGGGCGCGCATGGAATGAATGGGCGAGCCGAACACCGCCGCGTCGTATTGGTCCATGTCCAGCGGCTGTTGCCGGTCGGCCAGGGCGGTTATGTCCTGGTAATCCACCCGGGCGCCCAGTTCTTGCAGGCGCTGGCCGATGGCCCGGGCCATCTTTTCGGTGTTTCCGGTGGCGCTGAAATAGGGGATCGCAACTTTCATTTTTTGGCTCCTGTTTTCATTTGCCTTGGTGCGTTTTGTAAAAGACTGCTTCACTCCTTGGTGATCACCATCACCGCCAGCCACCAGCGGGCCGAATAACTGGGCGGGTCCGAGGCCAATGCGGCCTTGAGCTTGTCCGAGAAGGCCGCGATGACCCGCTCATTTTCTTTCTCGCCACGTCCATCACCCAGGCTCACGAAAAGCGCCGGCTCAAAGGCGGCATGGAAAAAGGCGGCCATGTCGTTAGCGAATCCCTGCGCGTCGTGGTTTTGCAAAAAGGCGTCCAGATAAAAATCCTCCATGGCGAACTCTTGGTAATGTAGCAGGCTCAGGTCGGCCTCAGCCGCGAATCCCCCATCAGCAAAGGGCTCGCGCCACTCCTGCTCGGTCCGGTAGTAAGTGGGGATGGCCATGTCCGCGTACTCAGCCGGGCTCAGCGTCCCGCGCTTCACCATGCCTTGCAGCACCTCATTTACCAGATCCATGAGGGGCTCGGCCCCGCTGAGGCCCTGGGCGTCGGCGCCGCTGAGCACCAGGATCAGCCGGCCCGAGGGCAGCAGCTCCGCAGCCCGGTGGGCCAGAAAACCCTGCCAGTCGGCCCGGGCCTGGGCCGCCCAGGCTTCATGCGCCTGGCCTTGGGCGCGGGCCGACCAGATGTGCCCGGGGATGTCGCCGGGCTTGCGGCTCAGCCAGTGCTCCACGATGGCCGAGTAGCCCAGGGCGATGCTCTGGGCAGGGAAGATGCGCTGGTACACTGACGAACCGCTGGCCATGCAGAAGACGTTGCTTTGCCCAGCCAGGTAGCTCTCCGGCGAGAGTAGCACGGTCTGGAACAGGCTGGTCCAGTCATTGGTGGCAAGGTCAGTGTGGATAACGCTGATGGCCGGGGCCGGTCTCCAGCGGCCTTGCAGGGCCTCCACCGCGGTCTTCATGGGGAGCAGCGAGTTCTTGCCCTGGGCCGAACCGTAGTCCGCGATGTTCAGGCGCTCTGGCGCGGGGTCGATCTGCAAGGCCTCCACCGCTTCCAGGATATGGGGCAGGCCGTAGCGGTTGGCCGCGTGCTGCTCCTGGGAGTGGTCGTTGTAAAAACCGTGGCCCAGCATGTGTTCTTGGCTCTCGGCCGGGCTGGCGCCGTGGGGTTGGGTGGGTTTAGTCGGGCCGGTCATGGCTTTCCCCCTTCAATTTTTGAACAGCATAGCATCAGCGGGGCAGGGGCTTAAGACTCCATGAAATAGGCCAGGAGGTGAACCAGGCCGATGCCGGCCCAGGCGATCAGACCCCACTTGATGGCGGTCACTGACAGCGCGGCGGTGGTCAGGATCTTTTGGGGCACGGCTCCAGTGGCGCTTTTGCTGTAATAGCTGATCTGGATTTTGGTGACCAGGTATCCCACCACACCCAGGCCCACCAAGCAGCCGAGCACTATCAAAGGCAGCTTCATTGCCGCACCTCCCTGGGGCAGAGTATCGCATTTTGCAATCGCAAGGCCAAGTGGTTGAGGAGGGGTGGTGGGTAAATTCACCATGATCATTAAGGCGAAGAGGCGGGTAAAGGGGGGAATCAGGTGTAGGGGAGGGGTTTATCCCCTCCCGCGGCGGCAGGCTGGACCGGAGCCAGACCTGGTGAGGCAAAATCGGCCCCAAAGATTTTGGTCCAGCAACAGTTGTCATCGCGAGGAGCGGCGGCCATGTGATTTGTTGAATGGAGAATGTACCCCGCCGCGACGTGGCGATCTTCCCCTTCCCTTTGTCTCCCGGTGGCCTTTTTAGAAATGGTCTTACGCCTCGGTGAGTATCATTACGCCGAACGCCAAGCCATCTGGAATTGGTCAAACTAAACTATTGCAATCGCTCTTTTTGGGCGGTTCATAATCAGAAATAATGTTCTTTAGATACTCCCCCCTGCTCTCATCACTGCCTTCTAAGGCTTCGATATGCCGCTCGTCTGAAAGCACAACGTGCCAAACCGCTCTTAGGGCAGTTCTAAATCGCACCAGGACCTGAAGCCTTTTTCCCTCAGGTATCTCGTGCATACGACCATGCACTACGTCTGATCTTTTGTTGTACAAACCCCAAAAAAGGCAATAGGCTTCGTCGCGTTTCCCTTTATCCGTCTCAGTAATAACCGCATACGCCTTGGCTAAGCGTTTGGTGATACCTTCTTCACTCGGGTAAGTGAGTAGCGTTTCAAAGGCTGCAGCGTGGCAGACCAGCGCAACCTGCCAGGCATGGTAAACGCACCCGTTGAAAGTCAAGACGGCAGCATCTTTAAGACGACCATTGGCACGGTATAAGTGGTACAGAGTCTGGTAATAAGTTGCAGCCAACTTAAGATCGTTGTTACTGAAACCCTCCTTTACCTCGCCGCGTACCCATTCGAAACGACTAAGCAAGCGCGCTGACTTTTTCCCTTGATTACTTGCTGTTTGTTCTGTTTCGAAGCGAAAGGCAATGTGAGACTTGGTCGGCGTGCTTAGCCACAATGAAAGCAGAACTAGGTTCCCAGTTTCAGACGGGCTTAGAGCATGCTCCTCATTCCAATCAATACTTAAGTAATGAGTCGCCTCCTTTATTAGTTCTTCGTCCAGGCTAGAAAGTTTCACTAGATGTTCTGAGAAATCTTTGTCTGGCTCCGATGGCTTGATCCATATATTAGGTGCAAAATTAAAAATATCCCCACTCCATTGAAACTCCTGGAGCGGGGCATATATTTTATACCGACCCTTTGCCAACCTATCTCACTCCCCTCCCGGCCTGCGCCTCAACGCCTTAACCCTTCCCCGCCTCTTCTTGGCCTCCAGCCTCTTGAGCCGGGCGGCGCGGCTGGGCTTGGTGGGCTTGCGTTTTTTTATGGGGCGATTCATTTCGGCCAGGCGGCTCTGCAGCCTGCGCAGGGCCACGTCCCGGTTGCGTGCCCGGGAGCGGCGCTCGGTGGCGCTGACTGTTATGCCCGTGGGCACATGGGTGAGGCGTACGGCGGTGGCCACCTTGTTGCGGTGCTGCCCGCCCGGGCCCGAGGCCCGGTAATATTCCCAATGCAGGTCTTTGTCGGAAAGGGTGGGCGGCCCGGGGGCC
>JANQFN010000597.1 GCA_028277825.1 Desulfarculaceae bacterium | reverse complement strand
GCTCGGGTCTCGACGTAACGTTGGCTACGACTTCAACCCTCGCTTGCCAGACGCCTTGTTTCCCGGCGGCTGGCTGTGCCGGGCCAGCCAATAATCTTTAACCTGACAACAAAATTATTTTTTAACTTCAGATGAAAACTGCTTGGATAACCAATGCCGCCCAACCCTCATGAAATGTCCGGGCTAGACCCGGCCCTGAACACTGCCCCGGACCAGCCCCAGAGCGTCTACCTCATGGGCATCGGCGGGGTGGCCATGGGTGCGATGGCCGCAGGGCTCAAGGCCCAGGGCTTGGCAGTGCGCGGCTCGGACCGGCCCCTGTACCCGCCCATGAGCACTTTTCTGGCCGACCTGGGCATCCCGGTGGCCACCGGCTTTGACGCGGCCAATCTGGAACCGGCGGCTGACGTGGTAATCGTGGGCAACGTGATCCGGGCCGACAACCCGGAAGCCGTACGCCTGGCCCAGATGGGCCTGCCCTACCTCTCCCTGCCCCAGGCCCTGGCCCGCTGGTTCATCCGCGACCGCATCTCCATCGTGGCCGCCGGCACCCACGGCAAGACCACCACCAGCGCCCTGTTGGCCAGCGTGCTCTTGCGCGCCGGCCGAGACCCGGGATTTCTGGTGGGGGGCGTCATGAACGAGGGCGGCCTGAACTTCCGCGACGGCACCGGTCCCCACTTCGTGGTGGAGGGCGATGAATATGACACCGCCTTTTTCGACAAGCGGCCCAAGTTCGTGCACTACCGGCCTCGGGTGGCCATCCTGAGCAGCCTGGAGTTTGACCACGCCGACATCTACCCAGACCTGGACGCGGTACGCTCTGCCTTTGACATGCTAGTTGATGAAATGCCCCCAGGCGGCGCCCTGGTGGCCTGGGGCGACAGCGAAGAGGTGTTGGCAAGGGTGGCGGGCGCACCTTGCATGGTGCAGCGCTACGGAGTTGGCGAGGACAACGACTGGCGCCTGATGTCCCTGGAGCCGGCGGAAGACGGCGGCGCCCACCTCACGGTGCGCACTCCCGGTGGCGAAAAACTGAACTTTACTTCGCCCCTGGCCGGCGAACACAATGCCTTAAACGCTCTGGCCGCCCTGGCCGCCCTGAGCGCGGCGGGCATGGACACCGACCAGGCCGCCGGACTGATCGCCGGCTTCGGCGGGGTCAAACGCCGCCAGGAGGTGCGTGGAGAGGCCAGGGGTGTGCTAGTGGTGGATGACTTCGCTCACCATCCCAGCGCGGTGCGCGAAACCGTAAAGGCCCTGGCCCGCTTCGGCCTGCCCGGCTGGCGGCCTGGTAAGGGCCGCCTGGTGGCGGTGTTCGAGCCGCGCACCAACACCTCCAAGACCAGCCGTTTTCAGGCCGAGTACGCCGGGGCCTTTCATGGCGCGGACCTGGTGATGCTCCGCGAACCGCCGGACGTGGAGGAGGTGCCTTTGAAAGAGCGCTTCTCCAGCGCTAAGTTGGCCGGTGACCTCACGGCCCGGGGCATCGAAGCCGTTGCCTTCGCTGACACCGATGCCTTGCTGGCCGGCCTCTTAAAAGAACTACGCGCCGGAGACCTCTGCCTGGTGATGTCCAACGGCGGTTTTGACGATCTGCATGAGCGCTTGCTGGCGGGGTTGGCCTAATCTGCCGAAACATTTCCATCCTTAAAGAAATAAGAAGCAGGTAAAGAAAAGGGCAAACGGGCGGCCTTGACCTGCCGGCCAAAGAATTGTCCAAACGTAGGGGCGGGGTTTATCCCCGCCCATCTCAACCCGGCACCATTATGTGCCACACCAAATTTCTCAGACCGTCGATGATAAGAGCCAAGGTTCATCGAATCGCCGTTGACGTTGTCGCCCGCCGGCCGGCTTCACGCCTTTTCTCCAGCACCTCCCGCAGTAGGTGGCGCCCCGGCCTGGCATGCGCAACCTTCCGCTTCCCTGGTTTCCTTGTTGAGAATAGGGGTCTTAATCTTGCGGGTCCTGTCTGGAAACGGAAGATCACCACGGCGTGGCGTGATGCCCTGTCATTTAATCCGGCCGCATTACCGCCACGCCTCGTGATGACCACTATTGCTGGATTTACCCCCGTGCCCCCCGGCCCCCTATTCCTGACCTCTTTCATTTCTCCAATCACCGGTGACAGCATCCTGAGATACGAAATAAGCGACTGATGTCATTGCGAGTAGGGGCGGGGTTTATCCCCGCCCGTCTTTACCCGGCACCGTTGTGTGCCCAAACCAAATTTCTCAGATCGTCGATGATAAGAGCCAAGGTTCATCGAATCGCCGTTGACGTTGTCATCCGCCACGGTGACTCAGTCTGTTGTCGTTGCGAGCACAGCGAAGCAATCTCTGGCACCAGAAGGTCATTTCGTCTCCAGTTGCCGTCCCATTCAAGCCGAGATTGCTTCGTCGCGGCCTAGGAAGGCCACTCCTCGCAACGACAATGGTGTGTCTTTAAGAATATTGTTTTGTTCTGATTCCCCCCGGAGCCCCCCTTTCCAAAACTCTTAATCTTTTTCTTACTTCGCCTCTACGCCTTTTTCTCCAGCACCTCCCGCAGCACATTGATATCCGGCGGCAGGGGCAGCAAGCCCTGCTTGAGCTGCACGATGCGCCGGGTCTTTTCGGCGATCAGGGCGGGATCGATCTCCCCGGCCAGGGCCAGATCGGTCAGGCGCTCCAGGGCGGCCAGGGCCAGCTCGGGCCGGTGGCAGACCAACACCAGGTCACAGCCGGCCAGATAGGCCTTCACCGCCGCCTCGGCTGGGTCCAGGTGCGCGGCCACCGCGCCCATCTCCAGATCGTCGCTCAAGACCAGCCCCCCAAAGCCCACCTCCTCGCGCAAAAGCCCCTGGATAACCCGGGCCGAGAGCGAGGCGGGCCGCTTCGGGTCCAGGGCGCTGAACACCGCGTGGCAAACCATCACCCCGGCCACCCCAGCCTCGGCGGCGGCCACAAAGGGCTTAAGCTCCACCGCTTCCAAATCGGCCCGGCTCAATTCCACCAGCGGACGCTCCACATGGGTGTCGGCGGTGGTGCGGCCCAGGCCGGGGAAATGCTTGGCGCAGGCCAGGCAATCGGCTGATTGCATGCCGTGGATAAAGGCGGCGCCTAGTTCAGCCACCCGGGCCGGGTCGGCGCCCAGGCTGCGGCTGGCCATGATACCCTCATCTATGGCGTGCACGTCCAAAACCGGGGCCAGGTCCCAGTTGAAGCCCGCGGCCACCAGCTCCCGGCCCAGGCGGGCGCCATGGGCGGAGAGTTCAGTGGCGCTGCCGCTTCCCAGGGCGGCCAGTTCCGGGCCGTCGCTGAAGGGGGCGTGCAGCCGGGCCACGCTGCCGCCCTCCTGGTCCACCATCACCAAGAGGCTGGGCCGTTCGGCCTGGGCCGCCGCCCGCCTGAGGTCATAGTTGAGTTGCCAGACCTGGGCCGGGGACTCCACGTTGCGGGCGAAGATGATCACGCCGCCCAGGCCCTTTTCAGCCACCAGGGCCAGCTCCTCTGGCCCGGCCTCGGGGCCGGGCAGACCCACCACAAAGGACTGGGCCAGGCTATTGATCAGCGCCTGCCGGTTCATTTCAACCTGGGATCGTCGTAGAATTGACTGGCGATCTTGCTGTGGTTTTCGGCGCGAAAGCGGTACTCCCCTTTGAAATCCACCCGGAACACCATGGTG
>JANQFN010000593.1 GCA_028277825.1 Desulfarculaceae bacterium | reverse complement strand
TACGAGGCCCGGGCCTTTGGGGTGCGCTCGGCCATGCCGGTGTTCAAGGCCCGCGCCCTGTGCCCCCAGGGGGTGTTTTTGCCCGGCCGCATGCGGCGCTACCGCCAGGTGAGCAAGGTGGTGATGAAGGCCCTGGGCGGCTTCACTCCGTTGGTGGAGCCGGTGAGCGTCGACGAGGCCTACCTGGAGCTGAGCGGCAGCGAGAGACTGTGGGGAGCGCCGCAACAAGTGGGCCGGCGCATCAAGGAGGCGGTGGCCGAGGCCAGCGGCCTCACCTGTTCGGTGGGCCTGGCGCCGGTGAGGTTTTTAGCCAAGATCGCCAGCGACCGCGACAAGCCCGACGGCTTGACCGTGGTGGCAGACCTGGAGGCTTTCCTTGATACCGTGACCTTGGCCGAGGTGCCCGGGGTGGGAGCCCGGGCCCGGGAGCGCCTGGCCGCCATGGGGCTGAGCCGCCTGGTGGAACTGAGAGCCCTGGGCAGCGAGCGCCTGGTGAACCTGTTCGGGCGCTGGGGCCGGCGCCTGCATGATCTGTCCCGGGGCATCGACGAGGCCGGGGTCAGCCCGGGCCGGCCGGTGAAGAGCGTGAGCCACGAATTGACCCTGTCAGCCGACACCGGCGACCGCGAGCTTTTGGCCTCCTACCTCTTGGAACTGAGCCAAAAAGTGGCCCGGCGGCTCAGGGCCCACGGCCTGGTGGGGCGCACCGTGGTGCTCAAGCTCAAACACGCTGACCACCGCCAGGTGACCCGCAGCCACACCCTGAGCGACCACACCGACCAGGCCGGCCAAGTCTACGCCGCCGCCCGGCAGATGCTGGCAGCCTACGGCCCGCCGGGGCCCTTCCGGCTCATCGGGGTGGGGGTCGGCGGACTGTTGGCCCAAGGCCAAGGGCAAAGCGCCCTGTTCGGCCAGGAGGAACGCCAGCGCGGCCAATCCCTCAGCGCGGCCGAGGACGCCATCGTGGCCCGCTTCGGCGAAGGGGCCCTGACCCGGGCCGGCTCTCTGGGGGCCAAGCGCCCCGCCCTGGACCCGGAGGCCCCCCCCGGGCATAATAAGGAAAAGTCAAAGTAGGACGGCTTCGGCCCAGGAGGCATTAATGCCCAGTTTCGCCCAAACCCATCCCCGCCTGACCACCTATTACATCCTGCAGGAAGAACAGGACATCCTGGAACGGCTGGTCCACGCCGCCCGCTGGAAAAAGCCGGTGCTGATCGTACCGGCCCTGGCCAGCGAGTTCACCGACCCGGCGACCCGCCCGGTGTTCGAGAACATCGTGGCTCAACTGGCCGGCGCCGGCTATCTGGCCCAGGTCATCTTCGGCCTGGACCAGGCCAGCGAAGACGACGTACGCCTGTGCATCTCCATCTGCCAGGACAAGGGCCTGAACAACTACGTGATCCAGTGGAACGACGGGCCGGCCATCAGCGCCATCTACGGCCAACTGGGTGAGGCCGGCTTCGATCTCTCCCGCCGAGGCAAGGGCCGTAACGTCTTCATGGGCTTCGGGGTGGCCCAGGCCCTGGGCGCCACCTGCGTGGGGCTGTTGGACGCGGACATCAAGACCTTCAAGCGGCGGCAGTTGGATCGGCTTTTCTTCCCGATCCTGGTGCACAACTATCCTTTCTGCAAGGCCTTCTACGCCCGCTGGAACGGCCAGCAACTCTTCGGGCGGGTCAAGCGCCTCCTTTTGGATCCCATCCTGATGGCCTTGAAGCGCAAGTTCTCCGAAGGCAGCGACGAGAAGATGCTCCGGCTGGTGGACTTTCTTTTGGCCTTTGACTACCAGCTCTCCGGCGAGGTGGTCCTGGACATGGGTTTGTTGCCCAAGATGCGCTACTCCCTGGACTGGGGGGTGGAGATCTTCACCCTGATCGAGGTGTTTAGAAAGGCCTCCCAGGTGGCCCAGGTGGAGTTCACCCGGCACAGCTTCGACCACAAGCACCAGAAGGTGAGCCGCGAGGACCCCCAGGGCGGGCTGCACAAGATGTCCTTGGACATCATCTCCACTCTGCTGCACGCCCTGATCGTGGAAGAGGGCCTGGAGGTGGGCGAGGAGTTCTTCCGCGACCTGGCTCTAACCTATGAGAACATCGCCGAGGAGATCATCAAGAAGTATTCGGACAACGCCGAATTCAACAACCTGAATTATGACCGGGACGCCGAGGAGCAGATGGTCTACAAGGTCTTGAGCCGGGCCATCGTGCACACCGGCGATCACCTGGCCGCCCCGGCCCATATGGCCGAAAAACTCTTGCGCTTCACCGCCAGCTACGAAGAGTTCAAGCCCTTCGTGGACCAGGGCCTGCAGCAGACCATTCTGGAGCTGGAGGAGCGGCTCCGGGAGGAGTCCCTGGAGGTCAGGCACGTGCCTTCCTGGGAGCGCATCCTCTGGAAGCTGCCCGAGATGTCCAGCCTCATCGTGGACGCCCTGGAAGAGGACAAGCAGCGCTTCCGCTAAAAATAATCCCAAAACCTGGCGAAATACTTGGCTTGGGGTATATTGCCTGGAGCCAAACCCACGCCGGCGGGGCCGGCGCTGAACAGCAAGCGAGGGACTAACAGTGACCAGCGACTACGACGATCTCAGCGTGCAGTACGAAGAAGACGGTCAAGTGATAGTGGAGCAATTGGACAAGGTGGTGCTCAACAAGGGCCTATGGACCACGGTGCTTTTTCTCTACCAAGAGCGGGACCGCAAGACCGGCGAGTTCGGCAAGCCCAAGGCGGGCCTCAGGCGCTACCAGAAAGTCAGCGGCGTTTTCAGAAAGCGCGACGCCATCAACTTCAGCGCCAAGACCGCGCCGGCGGCGGTGGAAACCCTGCAGAAGTGGTTCGACCTGAAATAACTCCTTCCTCAAAAACCGGGCCGGTTATTCCGCCGGCCGCCTCTCCCCGCCGGGCATCCTGAAATCGGGCTGCCCGGCCTACCATCCGCGGCTGCAAAGCGGCTATAATGACGGCTCCTCTCACCGGAAGTATGGGAGCGGGCCGTGCAACTGGAGTTTGCCAACGCCCTGGTCAAAATCAGCCGCCTGCCTGAGCTGCAGCAGGCCGAGGCCCTGACCCTGGGCGACACCAAGGTGTATCTCCTGGGCCGCCCGGGGTGGCTGGTGCACTACCGCAACCTGGCCTATGACAGCGACCCGGGAGCCGTAGCCCAGGCCCTGGAACCGCTGCTGGCCGCCTACCTGGAGGACCCGGAGTCCGGACGTCACCACCTGGCCCGGCTTTCGGGGGCCTATGTGCTCCTCTTGGAACGCCTGGACCGCCTGGTACAGGTGATCACCTCTGATGAAATCCCCAACACGGTGTACTGGTTCCAGCGGGAGGGAGAGCTTGTTATCAGCGACGACTGGCAGGATTTCACCCAGGCCAGGGAACTTGCCGACCCGGCCGCCTACAACCGCTCCAACCTCGCCTGGTTCTCGGCCAAAAAGACCTGCGCCCCGGGCCGGACCTGGCTCAAGGGCTTGAACCGACTGATGCCGGCCACGGTGTATCAGGCGGCCGCCGACGGCCTGACCCCCCTCAAGGCGGTATTTCCCTTGCAAAAGGCCGGAGCCCAGTTGGGCGAAAAAGAGCTTTATGAGGTGGTGGGCCGCCGCCTGGGGCCGGGGCCCCACAGCCTGTGCTACTCCAGCGGCATCGACTCCCACCACCTGCTGGAGAGCTTCCGCGGGCGCATCGACGATGTCTTGACCATCAGCTTCTCTGAACCCTATCAGGACTCGGAGCGCAGCCGCGAGGCCGCAGCAGCGGCCATCAACTGCCGGCAGTTGGGCAAACCCTATCGCCACGTGGAGGTGGATTTCACCGATCCCCAGATGGCGGAGTATCTGGCCCACTCGGTCAAAACCGACCCCTTCGCGGCCCACTACGCCAGTTCCATGTATCAGCTTTTCGCCACCAGCTCCTGCGGCCAAGTCATCACCGGCCAAAACGCCGACACCATGCAGTTTTTCGCCCTCACCTCCAAGATTGGGCTCAAACAGCTTTTCAAAAAGAGTCCGGTCTCCAGCCAAACGCCCCTGGCCCGGCTCTATTACCGCTGGGCCGCCGCCACTTCCTATGGCCGCCGGGGGCCCAAGGGCATGGTGGACCGGCGCATGCTCCTGGGCCTGGCCGGCCAGATGCTTCAACTCACCGGCCCCCGGGGCTACTGGCCCATTTTTCACTTCAAGCGCATCCACAACATGACCACCGGCAACACGGCGCTTTTCAAAAACGCGGCCCGCTATTTTAATAAGCAGGTGTTTTTTCCATACACCGAACCGCTGGTCTTCTATGTAGCCGCCTATTTCAAAAGGCCCCTGTCCAGCATCCTGGACCCCAAAAAGCAGCTCAGGGCCCGCTACCGCTATCAGCGGCACGAAGATCTGGAGGCCCCCTCGGGCCAGGGCCTGCCCTTTAATGAATCGCCTTTGTTCGCACAGGCCGCCCGGCGCCTGCAAAAGGCGGCGCCGGCCTTGAAGCGCTATTTCGATTCCCTGGTCTCTCAGCCCATGGCCCTGGTGGTGCTCTACACCTTTGCCGCCGGGGCCTTGGCCTCCAAGCAAAAGTAACCTCCCTGGATTAGCCCGGGCAGTTGGCTGACTCGTTGTTCTTGTGTTATGCTGCATAGTTAGTCCCATGATTGCCCGCCAGGGCCAAAACCTGAGGAAAGGCGGAAAACCTTGAAATTCACCTTTTGGGGAACCCGGGGTTCCATCCCGGTGCCGGGCCCCAGCACGCTCAAATACGGCGGCAACAGCACCTGTTGCGAGCTGGACCTGGAGGGCCAGAAGGTGATCATCGACGCCGGCAGCGGCATCCGCCCCCTGGGCGACACCATCGATCCCCACCAGGGCGACCTGATCCTGTTGATGACCCACCTGCATTGGGACCATTTGTCAGGCTTCCCCTTTTTCACCCCGGCCTACACCCCGGGAGCGGTGATCCGGGTGGGCGGCTGGCCCCGGGGCGTCGAAGGGCTGGAGGGCCTGTTCCGCAGCAGCCGCTTCGACGGCAACTTTCCGGTGGCCTTCGAGGACCTGCAGGGCAACGTCTTCCGGGATTACTCCCTGGACCCCACCCGGTTCAATATCGGAGTGGTGGAGGTGGCCACCATCGCCCTGAACCATCCCCAAGGGGCCATCGGCTTTCGTTTTGACGGCCCCGGCGGGCGCCTGGTGTTCATCACCGACAACGAACTGGACCCCGACGACCCCGCCCCGGCCAAACTGGTGGATTTTTGCCGGGGTGCGAACATCCTGATCCACGACGCCCAATACACCCCGACGGAGATGACCACCCGCCAGGGTTGGGGCCATTCCGACTGGCGTAGCTGCGTCAAGCTGGCCCTGGCCGCCGGGGCCGGACGCCTGCTGTTGACCCACCACGATCCGGGGCGCAGCGACCAGGAGGTGGACCGCCTGGTGGGCTTCGCCCGGGAGGAGGCCCAAGGCATGGCCGTGGAGGCGGCGGCCGAGGGCCTGGTCCTGGAGGTCTAGCCTCTGTCAGTTGCCAGCGATCAAGCCGCGCCGGCCGGCGGCGGCGACTTCCCCGAAGTTCCCCGCCCCCCCAGCCGGGCCGGGCGCTGGCTCATTACCAACTCC
>JANQFN010000609.1 GCA_028277825.1 Desulfarculaceae bacterium | reverse complement strand
AGATGTCGGGAAAGGCGCTGAAGATGTCGCCGGTGCCGGAAAATCCCTGGAAGCCGGAATGCTTTAAGCCCTCATGACCGTACATGTCATACAGGCGGCGCTTATCCTCGTCCCGGAGCACCTCATAGGCCTCGGCCGCTTCCTTGAAGCGCTCCTCGGCCTCGCTGTCGCCCTGATTCCGGTCCGGGTGATACTTGAGGGCCATCTCGCGATAGGCCTTCTTGATGGTGGCCCCGTCGGCCTGGCGCTCCACCTCGAGAATCTCGTAGTAGCAACGTTTCATGGTGTCGGCTTGCGCTTTGTCTTCTACTCGGTTTTTTCCTTGGCGGCCGGGGTCTTGCCCCCCTTGGCCTCGGCGGCGGCCTCGGCCTCGGCGGCCTTGGCCAACTCCATGGCCTCCTGGGCCTGGGCCAGACGTTCGCGCTCGCGGGCCTCGGCCTCGGCGCGTTCGATTTCGGCCTCCTCGGCGCTAACCGGATGCACCGCGCCCGAGGCGATCTCCCTGAGCGCCACCACCACCTCTTTGTTCTTGCTGGTCAGGTGGGGCAGAGCCCCTTCCCGCAATTGGCGCACCCGTTTGGCCGCCAGATGCACCAGGGAAAAGCGGTTGGGCACCTCCCTGAGGCAGTCTTCCACCGTTACTCGAGCCATGCTTAGGTTCCTTTATTTTGGGCCTTAATCGGCCTTGTTATCCGTCAGGGGAGGCCGGGGCAGACTTTTGATGAAATCCGCCTTCAGGCCGAAAACCCGTTGGTCGCCGGGCTTGGTCACCGCCAGCAGTCCGCTGGCCTGGTCCACCTGCCCCACGGTGAGAACCTTTTTTTGCACGGTGCCGGCCTCGCCCTCGGCCCGTAGAGTCAAGGTAATCACCGCTTGGGGTTTGTCCAGCCCCAAGGCGCGGTTTTTATCCAGAATCTTCTGCCACTTGAGATTGCCCAGGTCCCAGGCCAACAGCGCACCCACCTGTCCGGTTTTCAGGTCCCCCGGGGGCTGGGTGCGGCGCCACTGGCCCTCATCTTTGGCGTACTTAATTACCACGCCGCCGCGTTTTACGCTAAGGGCCACCGCGTTTTCGCGCGGGAACTTGAACAAGCGGCGCTGGCTGAGCTGGAAACGGGTCACCGCCTTGAGGGGGGCCAGGCTGGCGCTTTTGACCACCATCACCGGCCCGCCGGCCGCGCGGCGCAGATAAGTCTCGTCGCGTCCGGGCACCGGCCCGCCCAAGATCAGACCCTGGGAGCCAGCCTTAGCGAAGCTCAGCCCCACTTGGCCGCTGGGCGCGGCCAGGCCCATCAGCTCCGGGTTGATGCCCAGGTCGATGAAGTCCAGGGTGCGCAGGCCGTGCACCTTGAACAGCACCTCCTCCACCGCCTCGCTGTCGCACTCGGCGCCGTCGGCGAATTGCCACACCGGCTGGGCCCCGCCCTTGCTGCGCTTCAACTCCAGGGGCTGTTGGCCGCCGCTCAGGCGGAGGCCGCTCACCTGGCCCACCACGAAGTCCAGGACCACCTTGTTTCTCAGTTCGAACACGGTCTGGTTCACCGCGCTCAAGACCTTGGGGTCCAGCATCCAGATCTCTTTGGAGCCCGGCGCCGCGGCGTAGGCGAATTTCTTGTCTGGGTTCAACTCACCCAGCCAAAGCACCGCCTGGTCGCCGGAGCGGTCGGTCAGGGTCAGTTCCACCTGGGGCGGCTTGAGGCCGAACTGCTTGAGCCCGGAGGGGTCTTTGATGCGCTCGGCTATCTTGCCCTCCAGGACCGCGGTGAGCAGGCGGCCCACGGCCATGCCGTCGGCTTCCCATTTCACCGGCTGGGTCAGCACCCAGCGGTGCTCCTTGTCGCGGCGCTCTATCTGAATGGGCTTGGGCACCGCGGCGCCTGAGATCGTGAAGCTCTGGACGTTCAGGGGGTCTTCCAGACTCACGATGCGGTTGCCCCGGTCCTCGGCCTCTTCCGCCTTTTGGTCCACCGCCTCACTCATGAACCACAGCGCGGCGGCTATTGCCAGAAACAGAACCCAGATGATGAGGCGGCGGGGGGTCATCGGCTCTTGCGCCTCCGGATGACCACCACGGCGCCCAACACGGCCAGAGCCAGGGGCCAGACCACCACCGGCAGCCAGAACACCAGGCGGGCCTGGGCCGGCTGCAACAACAGCGGCTGGTTGCCGCGCTTCTTGGCCCGGATGGAGACCAGGTCTTCTTCTTCGGCCAGCCAGGAGACGCTATTTAGGACCAGGTCACGGTTGCCGGCTTGGTCCAGGTTGTTGTTGTTGGCGAACTCCGAGTCGCCCAACACCACCAGGTGCCCTTTGGGGGCCGGTTTGTCCGCCGGGGCGTCCTTGGGTTTTTGGCCGGTGATGGTGACCGCCACGCCCAGGCTGATGGGGCCCATGGTGTCACCCTTTTCTTTTTCGAAGTTGGCCTCGCCGTGCTCCAGGGCCTTGAGGTTGGTCTCGGCCCAGGAGTTGGCGCTGGTCTTCATCAACTCCACCCCCTTGACGTTCTGGGGCAACTTGGCCTTGAGGCTCACCGAGCGTGCCTCGGGGAAGAAGCAGAAGGTGCCCTCTAAGGGCCGGGTGATGTCGTGGAAGCCGTACTGCATCACCATGGGCACCGCCGGGCTCATGCCGAACAGGCTGGAGTTCTTGTCCAGCACCAGGTCATCGCCCACTACGATGCCGCGCTTGTCCAGCCAACCCTTGAGGCCGGCGTGGGAGATGGGGTCCAGCATGATCAAGAGGCTGCCCCCGCCGGCCAAATAGGCGCTGAGGCGCTGTTTTTCCTGGGGAAAAAGGTCCTTGCGGGCGCCGGCGATGATAACCACCGAGGCGTCGGGCGGCACCTGGCTGCTGGTGGCTAAGAGCAGGGACTTCACCACATAGTTGTTGCCGGTGATGGCCTTTTTCAGGTGGCTGTAGTCCTCCTTGGCCAGGCCGTCCAAAGAGGGCTCGCCGTGGCCGGCCAGGAAGTAGACCGTCTTTTTGCCCTTGCGGGTCAGGCGGATCAGGGCGTTGGTCAGGGCCTGCTCCTCGGGAAGCTGGATGCGCTCTTCCTTTTTGCCCGCCACCAAGACCACGGTGCCATAAGCGCGCACCCCGAAGCGCTTGGCCATGGCCGGCTCGGCGTCGGGATTGATGAACTGATAGGAGAAGTGCCGGTTCAAGTAGGCGTATTTGGCCAACTCGTCCTCGGCCTGGCGGCGGCCAGCCTGGTTGTCCTTGAAGAAGGCATAGGCCTTCACCGGCTGCTGGAGCCCTTTGAGCACCTTCACGGTCTGGGGGGCCAGGGTGTGGCTCTGGCCCTGGCTGAAGTCCCAGCGCAGGTGGTGGCGGCCGGCCAGGGCGCCCAAGAAGATGACCAGGGCCAGGACCGCCACGATGGCCACGCCGGTGCCCAGGCCCAGCCGGGCCGAGCGCCGCGAAAAAAAGACGCCCAAATCGTCCTTGGCGAGCACCGCCGCCACCAGAACCAGCAGCAGGCCCAAACCCACCACGGCCAGGCCCCACACGTCGTAAATAAGGCTGACCGCGTAGAACAGCCCGCCGCCGGCCATCAATACCAGACCGGCCAGGAACAGCGCCTTAGCTATGGAGTTATATTTCACGCCTTCCACCGCTTGGCCTCCAGGGTCCGGATGCTGAGGAACAGGAAAAAGCCCATGAACAACACGAAGTAGGCCAGATCAGCGGTGTCGATCAGGCCCTTGGGGAAGTTCTCGAAGTGGCTGCCCAGGCTCAGCTTGGTCAGCACCGGCCCGATGGCGGGCCCGGCTACGCTGGCCGACCAGCCCATGGCCCAGACCAGGAGCAGGGCCACAAAGCCGGCCACCGCCGCCACGATCTGGTTCTCGGTGAGCGCGCTGGCCCAAAGCCCCAGGGAGATGAAGGCGCCGCCCATGATGATCAGACCCAGATAGGCCACGGCCAATGGCGCCCAGGGCACCTCGGCCATGGTGGCCAAAAGGCCCACGTGGAACCAGGAGGCCACCACCATCACCAAAAAGAAGGTCCAGGCCGCGAAAAACTTGCCCAGCACCACCTGCACGTCGCCCAGGGGGTAGGAGAGCAACAGCTCCATGGTGCCGCTGCGCTTTTCCTCCGACAATAGCCGCATGGTCAACAGCGGGGTGATCAGCATCAGCATCACCGAGGTGTTCATCAACAGTGGGGCCAGGAGATACTGCTGCAGGTTGAGTTGCATCATCATGGGATTCTGCATCACCTGCAGGCTGGCCACCGCGTAGAAGGCCACGCCGGAATAGAAGAAGTAGCCGGTCAGGGCCAGAAAGCTGACCAACAGGGCGTAGGCGATGGGCGAGAAGAAGTAGGCCTTGAGTTCACGCAGGTATATGGCTGCAAAAGCCCTCATGCCGCTTCCTCCCCGGCCGCCTGCTCACTGGTGGTCAACTGCATGAACACCTCCTCCAGGCTGGCCGACACCGGGGTCAGCTCCAACAGGCCGTAGCCGGCCTCCACCACCGCCTTGGCCACCTCGGCCGCCACTTCGGGGCCGCCGCCGGTCTCCAGGCTGAAGTAGCAGCAGGTACCGTTTTGGGGGGCTTGCTCCTGGCAGGCCACCGAATTGACGCCGGGCACCTTGCTGAGCAATTGGGTCAGTTCCTCTTCCGGGCCTTGAACGCTCAGGCGCAGGTGGTCGCCGCCGGCCCCGGCCCGGAGCAGTTCCGGCGGGCCCTCGGTGACCAGCCGGCCCTGGTTGATGATCACCACCCGGGAGCAGGTGGCCGCCACCTCGGGCAGGATGTGGCTGGAGAGCACCACGGTCTTGCTGCCGGCAAAGCCCTTGATCAGGCTGCGGATCTCCACGATCTGGCCCGGGTCGAGGCCGATGGTGGGCTCATCAAGGATCAAAACCGGCGGATCGCCCAACAGGGCCTGGGCCAAGCCCACCCGCTGTCGATAGCCCTTGGAGAGCTGCTTGATAAGTTGATCGGCGCGGGTCTCCAGGCCCACCGCGCCCAACACCCGGCTCACTTCGCTCCCGGCGCGGGCCCTGTCCAGGGCCTTTACCCCGGCCACGAAATGCAAATACTCCTTGATGCGCATGTCTTGGTAAAGAGGGACGTTTTCCGGCATGTACCCCACCAGGGCCCGGGTCTTGTTGGCCTGGTCCACCACGTCGTAGGTGCCGATGGTGGCCTGGCCGCTGCTGGGCGGGAAAAAGCCGGTGAGCATGCGCATGGTGGTGGTCTTGCCGGCGCCGTTGGGCCCCAAAAAACCCATGATTTCACCGCGTTCCACCTTAAAGCTCAGCCGGTCCACCGCTACGGTGGCCCCGAAGCGCTTGGTCAGCTCCTTAACCTCGATCATCAATGGCTCCGAAATAGGTGTGGCCTGAAGCTAAAACCGCCGCCGGCCGGGGGTTGCAAGGGCACCTCTCCAGCCTGACAAAACAATACTTTTACCAGCCTGGCCAGTGAGTGTAAAGCCTTGTTTTTCATGGGGCAAGGGCGGTTTCAGTCGCCCCGGAATAGGGGCAGACGCCGCTCCAGGCAGATTCGCTGGGGCGTGACCCTGGCCTGGAGCACCAGTATCTCTACGCCCACGGCCCGGGCCTGGTCCCATAGTTCTGCGTAAACCGGATCGATGTCCCGCGCCGGGCCAAAGGAGGCGGCGTCACCGCGTTGCACCAGGTAGAGCATGGCCACTTCCTGGCCAGCGGCCTTGAGCTCCATCAGGGTCTTGAGATGCTTGGCCCCTCGGGCGGTGACCGCGTCGGGGAAGCGGGCTACCCCGTCGACGACCAGAGTGACGTTCTTCACCTCCACATACAGCGGCCCCCGCTCCCGCTCCACCACCATGTCCAGCCGGGTGTGCGGGGCCACGGCCACCTCGCGGCGCACTTCCCGTGTGCCGTAAAAGGGCTTGATCACCTTGCGCTGGGCGGCCAGGGCGGCCAGGCGGTTGGGCAGCATGGTGTTGATGCCCACCCAGCCGCCATTCATGCGGCTCAGCTCCCAGGTGTAGGCGGTGCGGCGCTTGGGGTCGCGGGCCGGGCTGAGCATCACCTTGCAACCGGGTTCCATGCAGCCCAGCATGGAGCCGGAGTTGGGGCAGTGGGCCAACACCTTTTCACCGCTGTCCAGCTTAACGTCGGTCAGAAAGCGCTTGTAGCGCCGGATCAGCCGCCCCGGGATCAGGGGCGTCTCGTACTCCAGGCAGACCCCGGTCAGACCTCGTTTCATGTGATCTCCAAGGTTACGCTGAACTCGCTACGAGCCTCACCGCCGGGCAGGGACCAGACCCAGGTGAGGGAACTGCCCTGAAAGGAGCGTTCCAGGCCGGACTCGGAATTGCTCACCGTCTGAACCGGGAAGTGCCACAGGGAGGCGGGCCGGTTGGGGGCAAGGGTGACCGCGAAGCCCCGCTCCTCATCGATCAGCCTGGCTGCGTTCACCCCGGATTCTTCCCAGAGTTGGTCCAGGGGCAGAGCCTGGCCTGCCGCCTCCAAGCGCTTGGCCGGGTCATCAGCGGCCAACATGGTCAGATTCAGCTCCACCCCCAGACGGCAGGCCGGGGTGGCCGGGTCGCTGGTTGCGATGGCGTAGGCGCAGGTCAGGCGGCCGCCGGCCTGCAGCGTGAAGCGCTTGTCCACCCGCAGGGGAAAGGGCCCGCCTGGTGCGAACAGGAAGCTCTCGCGCCTGAGGGCGCACCAGGCCCAGTCTCCTTCCGCGCCGGCGTCCAAAAGCTCAAAGGCGCCGGTGACCAGGTCGCCCCACTCGCCGTAGTCCGGCGCCGCGAACTTGGCCGCCTCTGCCTCGGGCGCCAGCAAATGATCCTGGAAGCAGGCGCGCTCATACCAGTCGTAGACCAGGTATTTCTCCAGTTCCGGTTCCTTAAAGACCTTCAGGTCGTGGATGGAGGCCACGCCGTCTGCCGCCGCCGGCTCAGCCGGGACCGGCGGCTCCTGGAACAGGCGGTGGTAGGCCTCGCGCCGCCGGGTGAGCACGTCGGCCAGGTTGGCCCGGGCCTCCCTGAGATTAAGCACCGAGCAGGAGCCGCCGTAAGCCGGGTGCACCACGGTGTCCATTTCCGGCACGGCCAGCACCACCTCGTCATGGCCGTCCCGGTCCAGGTCAGTGACGCTGCATTGCGCCCAGGGACCGGGGCCTTGGATATCAGCGTCGGCCAGTGACTCGGCCGCGATCAGGTGGGCGTGCACCGCCTGTCTGAGGTGGCCCAAATAGAGCCCGCCGAACAGCCCGTGCCAATAGGCGCAGTTGCACTGGGCCTGCAGCAGATGGTCATAGGCCTGGCCGACGATGCCGTGCTCATCGAGCTTCTGGCTCACCCAGAGCATGCGCTTGTGCATCAGGTTGGCCTCGCGGTACTTGACCAGAAAATTGTCCCACATGCCGCCGCGCAAAAAACGCCGCATGGTTTGGTAGCGGCCCTCTCCCTCCAGATCGTGGATCAGGCGCTCCAGGGCCGCGGAGGCCTCGGCGGGCAGGGCCCAGGTGAGCATCTCCTCGTAAGAGGCGGTGGGGGGATACACCCGGCCCCGGGGCGGGTGTTGGGCCAAATACTCACCGGGCAGGCCGGTGGTGAGCCAGGCCTCCTCGGTTAAAAGCGCCTCACAGAAGCGCTCCAGCCAGCGCTGGCCGAACACCCAATCCCAGGTTTTGGGCCACAGGCCGAACTTCTCCATGTCGTCGCCGTAAATGGCGCAAGTGGGCCCCTGCTTTTCAAAGGCCCGGCGCAGAAAGGCGATGGTTTCGGCGGGCTCACGGAAGGGGATGGTGTAGCGCAGGTCTTTGTGGGTGGGCAGCAAGGCCAGAGTGTGACCCTCGCGCTCGGTCAGGTGATAGCCGAACATGGCTTCCGGCTCCAGGCCGGCGTAGTAGAAATGGGTGTCATCCACCAGGGTGTAGGCCAGGCCGGCCGGGGCCAGCTTGGCGGGCAGGGCCGGTTCCCAGATGCGCTCGGCCAGCCAAAAGCCGGTCGGCTCCTGGCCGAAGAGGCGGCGGGTGGCCGCGCTCTGCATCTCCAACTGGGCCAGGGCGTCCCGGGCCGGGATGGAGGCCAAAAGCGGCTCATAATAGCCCCCGCTGAGCATCTCCACCTGGCCTCGGCCGCACAGGGCAGTGATCTCGTCTATCAGGCCGCTGTCATGGTGCTCCAGCCATGACAGCAGCGGCCCGGAGAAGTGCAGTGCGCAGCGGAAGCCGGGGTAGGCGGCCAAGGTCTGGATCACCGGGCGATAGCATTGCTCCACC
Organism: Desulfarculaceae bacterium; assembly: GCA_028277825.1. GTDB lineage: Bacteria > Desulfobacterota > Desulfarculia > Desulfarculales > Desulfarculaceae > Desulfoferula. The sequence continues at coordinate 4,621 of JANQFN010000609.1, read as the reverse complement.
GCCTGCTCAAATACAGCCGGGAAATTGCCCACCGGTTGGTGGGCGTGCAGCACCAGGAGCAGGGTCATTTTGGAAGAAGCTTGGGCCGGATTTGTCATAGGCGGCTACACATCGAAGTTGAGACGGCGGCCCAGCTCGGCCAGTCCGGGGCTGAGTCCGGTGGCGCCCAATTCTTGCTGAAGTTCATAAAAAAGGTTCTGCACGGCCCAGAGGTCCAGCTCGGCCTCCAAGGCCGAGGCCAGATCCAGCAGGCCCAAAGCCCGGGAACAGGCTGCTGAATCATCCGGCGCGGCCAACAGGGCCGTGAGCTGCCGCTCCAGGGCCTCTTCCAGGGCGCGCACCAGCCGGGGCCCTTGCAGATCCAGGCCCAGTTCGCGGGCCTGGCGGGCCAGGGCGGACAGGCCGTCCAGCGGGGCGGCTTGCGGACCCCGGGCCAGACCCGATATCAACTCGCCGGCCAGCACCGCCCGGGCCAGGGACTCCAGCACCAGGGGCAGGGGCACGTTGAGCTTTTTCAGAAACAGCATGGTCTCGCGGCGGTTTTGAAAGGTGGTGCGCGCCGCGTCCCACTCCTGGGCCAGGGTGCGCTCCAAGACCTCCAGGGCCAGGGCGCGGCGGCCCTCCAAAAAGAGATCGCCCAGGGAGTACTCCCGTCCGCCCAGACTGGAGGCAAACAGCGCCTGGATGCCGTTAAAGTCCAGAAGCCGCAGCAGGGGCTCCAGGGGGTCGTCCATTGCATGCGGGTCCCAATCCGGCGGCGCGGTGGCCACCCGGGCCTGGAACTCGTGCCCGCCGGGGTGCAGGGCGGCGTAGGCCAGCTGGTGCGTTTCACCCAGGCGGCGGTGGCTAACCGAAAGCCGGCCCCAGGAGACCTGCAGGCCCAGGCCGGAGCGGTGGTGATGGCCGCTGGAGACCAGGTCGTAGATGAACAGGCGCTGGGGCGGCGGGGCCTCGCCCATCACCCCGCTGATGGCGGCGTGCGCACACACCCGCTCCGGCCCCACCCGGGCCGGGGCCACCCGCCGGCGCCAGATGTCAGCGCCGCTGCCCTGTTCCGGCCGGTTGCTGTGGGCCCGGGCCAGGGTGTCGATCAACTCCGTTTCCCAGCCGCCGCCGTTCAACTCCTGGGCCAGTTGCAGGGCCCGGGCGGCGAAGCGCAGGTTCTGCACCGGCTCCAGGCCGGCCAGGTCGTCGAAGAACCAGCCGCAGGAGGTAAACATGGCCTGGCCCCAGCGCTGGCTTTCCAACAGTTTCAGGGCCCTGACCCGCCGCTCCTGGTCCAGTTCCCCGGCCTGGTGGCGGACGAAAAACTCCTCCCGCTTTTTCGGTGAGCCGTCCAGGATCAGTTCGATGTAATCATCCCGCGCGGCCCAGGGGTCGGTGAACAGCTCTCCGCCTTGGTTCTCCAACAGCCGGTCCAGGCGGTCGCGCAAGGTTTCCAATCCCTGGCGGAGCGGGGCGCGCCAGGCCTGGCTATGGCCGCGGTCCGGCTCCAGGGCGCAGCCGCAGTCAGAGCGCCAGCGCTCCACCCCATGGGGGCAGGACCAGGAGGAGTTCTCCTGGATGCGCGCCTGCCAGACCGGCGGGTGGGCCGCCAGGTAGGCGGCGAAGTTGGTCAGCTCCACCTCGGGATCCCGCTCCAGTGCTTCGGTGGCATAGGCCAGGGCCATCTCGCCGAAACGGTGGTGGTGCCCGTATGATTCGCCGTCGGTGGCCACTGACAGCAGCGAGGCCTCGTCTGTTTCCGGCGGCAGGCTGTGCTTGATGCGCCGGGCAAAGGCCGCTCCGTCGTCCAAGAGCTTTTCAAAGGCCACCGCCTTGGACAGGTCTCCGTGATAGAAGAACACCGCGATGCTCCCGCCGTGGGGAAGCTCCACCCAATAGGGCCGGGCGGTGTCAATTTCGCCGTTGGAGGCGTCTTGCCAGGGGGCTTCGCCGGGAGGCCGCACCGCCTGGGCTTGAAAGGGCGCTAGGATGGTGAACCGGACGCCCTCGGCGGCCAGCAGTTCCAGGGTTTCAAGATCCACCGCGGTCTCGGCCAACCACATGCCTTGGGCCCTGCGCCCGAAGCGATGAGCAAAGTCATTGAGCCCCCAGCGGATTTGGGTCAGCTTGTCCCGCCGGGTGGCCAGGGGCATGATCAGGTGGTTGTAGACCTGGGCCAGGGCGTTGCCCTGGCCCCAGCGGGCGGCGCTGAGCCGGTCGGCCTCCACCAGGGCCTCGTGCACCGCCGGGGCCTCCCGCCGCAGCCAGGCCAGCAGGGTGGGGCCGAAGTTGAAGGAGATCTTTTCATAGTTGTTGACGATGCGCTCGATGCGGCCGGTGGGCCCCAGGCGGCGGGCGGCGGCGCCCGGGGCGTAGCATTGGGCGGTGATGCGCTGGTTCCAGTCGTGATAGGGCGCCGCCGAGTCCTCCACCTCCACCGCCTCCAGCCAAGGGTTTTCCCGCGGCGGCTGGTAGAAGTGGCCATGTATGCAGACAAAGCGGCTCATGATTCCCCATGTCGGGTGGTTTGCCGGCATCCCGCCCGGCGCGGCGCGGCAGATACCCTGTATAATATCCTAAAGTCATATAAACGGCATTGCCCTAGCGGGGATTCAATGAAGCAAGCAGCAGAGCCATACGCTAAGTTCGTCAGCGAGATGGACGCGGCCCGGTCCGATCTGGAGCAGATGCAGAACCTGACCGTCGAGGGCCTGCCGCCGGGCCCGGAAAAGCTGGACCAGTTGCAGAAGCGCTGCCAGGACAACCTGCACGCCCTGGCCGCCGAGCTGGGCCTGGGCCAAGTGGCTGAAGACGATTTGGACCCGGCCGGGCTGGAGGTGTTTGACCGGGTGCTGGAGTTGGGCATGGCGGTTAACCACTTCCGCCTGGACCTGGCCCGGCGGCATGGGCCGGGGTACCTGCCGGAGCGGCCGGGAGGAGCGGCGTGAAGAGCTATCACCAGCACACCGCCTACACCCGGGGCGGCCTGGGCGGCCATTTCATGGATCACGCCAACCAGCCCTGGCCCTTCAAGCGCTACCAGGACCTGGAGGCCCGTTCCCTGGCCCAGCCCGAGTTGAACGAAGCCCCCTTCTGGCCCCTGGCCCTGGCCTGGCCGCCACCGCCTTGGCCAAAGGCCCCGGCCCTGGCTGAGGCGGACCTGTCCGCGCTGTTGTGGCTGGCCGCCGGGCTGAACGCTCAGTTGGGCTCGGGCATCTATCTGCGCGCCCCGGCCAGCGCCGGCGCCCTGTATCCGGCCGAGCTTTATATGGCCAGCCAGGGCCTGGAGTTCCTGGATGACGGCCTGTGGCACTTCGCGCCCGACGCCCTGGGGCTGGACCTCCTGCGCCCGGGAGCCCCGGCCGGCTCTCTGGCCCGGGCCCTGGGCGGCCAGCCCCGCGGCCTGGCCTTGGTGATCAGCGGCATCTACTGGCGCAGCCTGTGGAAGTACCGCACCCGGGCCTGGCGCTACTGCCTGTTGGACGCGGGCCACATGCTGGCCAATCTGGAACTTGCTGCGGCCGCCGCCGGCCTGGACCAGGAGCTTCACCTGGAGTTCGCCGACGGATCTTTGGCTGATCTGCTGGGCCTGGACCCGGACCGCGAAGCTCCCCTGGCCGCGCTCTGGGTGGGGCCCAGGCTGGAGGCGTCCGCGAGCCATGCCCCTGAAGGCGGCTGGCAGCCCCCGGCCGAGCAGGCCTTGAGCAAAAAGGAGGGCAGCGATCCCGCTATCCTGCAGGCCCGGGAAGCCGGGGTGCTGGACAAACCCCGGCCAGAGCCGGTCTGGCCCCAGCCTGTCCCGCCGGCCCGGGCGCTCAAGCTGGCGCCGGTGCCCCCGGCAGAGGGACCCGGCCTGGCCCCGGTGATCGCCGCCCGGCGTTCGCGCAGGAACTTCCTGCAAGAACCCATCAACCCCAATGAGGCCGCTCTGCTCCTGGCCGGGGCTCTGCCCGCCGCTGCGGCCTGCCGGGCGCGGGTGCTGCTCCACGGCCAGGAGGGCCTGGACACCGGCCTCTACGAGTACCACCCCGGCGAGATGGCCCTGGAGCCGCTGGAGGCCGGCGACCGCCGCCGCCGGTTGGGCGAGGCCAGCCTGGGCCAGCTCTGGGTGGGCCAGGCCGCCCTGAGCTTGGTGCTCTGGGCCGACCTGGGGGCCATGGAGGACCAGGCCGGGCCCCGGGCCTACCGCCAGGCCATGCTGGCCGCCGGCCGCATCGGCCAACGCCTCTACCTGGCCGCCACCGCCCTGGGGCTGGGCTGCTGCGGGGTGGGGGCCTTTTTCGATGAAGAAGTGGCCCAGGTGGCTGATCTGCCGCCCGGCGCCTCGCCGCTATACGTGATGAGCTGCGGCGCGGTCAAGGGAGGCCTGGGCGGTTAGGAAAATAAGAAAAGGAGTTGAGCAAATAAGGGCCGGCTCCAATGGGGCCGGCTTGATAGTTTTGGTTGGCTCTGGTTGGATGAATACCTTCAGCAGGATTTAAGCTGGTGCGATTTGGAGCAGCCGATAAGCCTGGCTTTTGCCGTACAGCGACCAGACGGTTAACCCGGATATTTCACGAAGGCCGGTCGTCCGGCTGCGCCAGCCAAGCGCTGGCGGTGTTGCCGGCTGCGCTCCAAGCTCGACGTAGCTTTGGCT
>JANQFN010000574.1 GCA_028277825.1 Desulfarculaceae bacterium | reverse complement strand
CAGCTTAATACCTATGTTCAAACGCCCTCGCGGCTCTCAACCAAGCCCTGCTCCTTTTGGCAGGCGCAGGTGGCGCAATCGCCGCTGCAGCCGCATTTGTGGCTTTGATGACTATGTGGCAATATCGGTTTGGCCTTACCTTTCGAGGCTTGGGACATGTGAATTTCCTCCGTAGGTTTCAATCCATTTAGGCGGCAGGAGCCTGCTTGACCGTAAGGACCTCACCCAGGTGTCGCATCCTCAGGGATAAAACCCAGCATCTCTGGCCCATCAACGCGTCGGCCGCTCCAGCCCCCAACTCCAATCCCGTTGGCTTGCACATTGCCTAACTCTCCTTCTCTGTTTGAAGTGTGGACGCCGGATATTTGAAAGCTGAATCATCACCCGGGGGCGTTTGGCAAGTCTGATCGCCGGACCCGCATGAACAACCGCAACCACAAGCGGATTGTTTGTTGCGGGCTGCCTTGAAATATCGGCGGGCCAAAAACCAGGCCGCCAAAGCCACCACGCCCAGGACGATGATCAATTCCCACACGGCTAGGCCTCCTCATTTGTTCCCTGGCAGGGTTGCGTTTGCCGCAAAACTGCCTGCCTGTCCAGTTCCATGCTGTTTGCCGCCATTGCCCGCCCCGCAAAACAAAACTCTCCATCAGGTGCACCCGTTGGGGGCGTTTGCATATTGGTTCTTAGTGGTTCCAGCCAAAACACTCTCCTGTTTGGCTCGGCCATATTTTGATAACATTAGTCTCATTAAGTTTTAGCGCTCAAACAACAATCTTAAAAAAATAGCTGCCCGCGATTGTTATCACTGCAGCCAGGCGCCGCACTAGATCTTTGGATGGCCAGGTAAAACGGTCTCCGCAACTCCAGTCCTTGCAGTAAAAGGCTTTTCCAGTACCCTGTGGCGGTTTAGCCTACTGTTCGTCATATATTAAAAAATTAGATAGACCAAATTATTGTGCATGTCAAGTATCTATCTGAAAAAAGCGCAAATGGAACAGCCCTTGATTTCAAGCCGCGCCGCCCGCACATGGGAAACAAACCAACATCCATCATGATTTCAATGTAGTGGTGCAATTTGCGCACTCTGGTCCTGCCTAGGCACATAAGGCTAAAAACCGCCTTGGCAGCCCACGGCTCCTGCAAATGAACAACCCCGCCGCAAGCAGCGGGGTATCAAGAGGAAGATTTCAGCTTTATAACGCGGCAAGCCGCGGGGAATGAACCCCCGTATGGGGGTTCAATTGCCAGGCAGTCCACATCAATCGCCCTATCTCAAGCAATTAAGCTCCTGCGGGCTATGGGTGTTATATGTGATAGGGACCAATAAAACAAAAAGGTGGACAACAAATAAAATAAGTGGTAACTAATTTTTCGTTCTCTAGCTAATAATATATATTGTTACTTATTAATTGGTGGCTCACGATCATCGTCTCCGTGAAACACAGTGTGCGCGGCCGCATACGGCTCAAGGTGCGCGGCCGGGAGTCTCTGGCCGCGGCGGAACAGTCTCTGGAAGGGGCTGCCGGCGTAGTTAAGGTGCGCCCCAATCCCCGCTGCGCCTGCCTGGTGGTGAACTATGAGGCCAGGGAGATCACCGGCGGGGAGATAGTCAGTCTGGCCCGGGACGCGGCCGCTGCCTGCAGACCTCCGGCGCCGCTGCAAAAAGCAGGCGAAAAAGACGTGCGCTCCTGCCGGACCTGCGACGGCCCGGCCGGCACAGAGCACCCGTTGCGCAAACCGGCCCGCCGCTTTCTGGGACTTTCGGCGGTAGGGGTTTGGGCCCTGGTGCGCAGCAAGGTCCTGGCCTTGGGTGTGGCGCAGAGCATCCTCAGCCCCTTGGGCATCATCACCATTGCCGCCGCCATCCCCATGATTACCGGGGCCTGGCGCCAGCGCTCCCAAGGCAAGCTCAACCTGGAAGGCTTTTTGGGGGGCAGCATCATCCTGGCTACGGTCATGGGCCAGGCCATGACCGCCCTGGAGATCCTCTGGATAGACAGCGCGGCCAATCTCTTGAAGGCCTGGATCGGCGAGCGCTCCCGCCGGGCCATCTCCCAGATACTGGAGGTCACCAGCCACAACACCTTCATCCTGGTCAAGGGCCTGGAGGTGGAGGTCCCGGTGGAAGAGGTGCAAATGGGCGACACGGTGGTGCTGCACACCGGCGAGAAGATCGCGGTGGACGGGAGCGTCATCAAGGGTGAGGCCCTGGTGGACGAATCGCCCATAAACGGCCGTGCTGAATTCATCCCCCGCTCCAAAGGCGACAGAGTCTTCGCCGGCACCCTGGTGCGCGAGGGCGTCATCTACGTGAAAGCCGAAAAAGTGGGCGACGACACCTACCTGGCCCGGGTGATGGCCATGGTGGAGGACTCCCTGGCCAATAAGGCCCCCATCCAAGGAGTGGCCGACCAATTGGCTCACAAGCTGATCAAGCTGGGGGGCCTGGCCACCCTGGGCACCTTGCTTTTGACCAGGAGCTTTTGGCGGTCCTTCACCGTACTGTTGGTGATGGCCTGCCCCTGCGCCACGGTGCTGGCCGCCTCCACCGCCATCAGCGCGGCCATCAGCGCGGCGGCCCGTCGCAACATACTCATAAAGGGGGGCCGCTATCTGGAAGAGGTGGGCAAGATGGACACCGCCTGCTTCGACAAGACCGGCACCATCACCACCACCCACCCGGTGGTGGAACGCATGACGGTGCTGCCCGGGGCGACCCGGGAAGAGATGCTGTATCTGGCGGCCAGCGCGGAGTTGCACAACTCCCACCCCCTGGGCCGGGCGGTGATCGCCGAGGCCGAGCGCCAGGGATTGCAGCCGGGAAGGCACGCGGTATGCGAGTACTTCCTGGGCCAGGGCGTGCGCGCCGAGCTGGAGGGCAGCCAGATCCTGGTGGGCAGCCGGGGGCTGATGAAGCGTTTCCAGGTGAGCCTGCACAAGGCCGGCCAGGCCATTACCGGCATGGAGCGCCGGGGGCTGACCACCTTGCTGGTGGCCCAAAACGGCGAACTCCTGGGTTGCCTGGGTCTGGCCAATCCCGCCAGGGCAGAGGCCCCCTGGATGCTGGAGCAGTTGTCCAATAGCGGCCTGGAGCACAGGGTGATGATCACCGGCGACAGCGAAAGCTCCGCCCTGGCCCTGTGCCGCCAGATGGATTTTGACGAGTGCTTCTATTCGGTGATGCCCGAGGAAAAGGCCGAGATCGCCCAGGGCCTCAGGGACCAGGGCCGCAAGGTGATGATGGTGGGCGACGGCATCAACGACGCGCTGGCCCTGGCCCAGGCGGATGTGGGCGTGGCCATGGGCGCGGGGGGCACCGAGGTGGCCATCGAGGCGGCGGACATCGCCCTGGTCAACGATGACTTGGGCGGCGTGGTGTATGTGCACGGCCTGAGCCAGGCCACCATGCGCGTGGTGCAGCAGAATTTTTGGCTGGCCACCGGCTCCAATCTGGCGGGCATGGTGGCCGGGGCCCTGGGGGTGTTGAGCCCGGTGGCAGCGGGACTTATCCACATCGTGCATACCCTGGGCATACTGGCCAATTCCTCCCGGTTGCTGGCCTATGACCTGCCCCGCCACACAAGGCGCCTACCGCAAGGAGCCGAGCAAGGCCGGGGGCGGGCGGGCTGAAAGATGTTTATCAACGGGGGCGGGCAAGCCACGGACGGCCCAAGCGTATGGGGGCAAGGCAAAACGCGCGGGCGCGGGATATCGGCCCTGCCAACGATTTTGTCATGCAACAGAGGAAACATATCCCACATGCAATTTGACGGTCCAACCAAGAGAGGTGCCTGCCCGCCGCATTCTTAGCAGGGGAATGAGCCTTTGAACACCGAGACACTGTATCAACTGAGGAATTATTTGGAAGTGGCCCACCATGTGCCCGGAAGGATGCGCGTCAGGTTCAGCCCGGCCATCCTTACCGCGCCCGGCGCGGCCAGCCTGGCCGCCTGGGCCCAGGGCCAAAAGCGAAACAACGGAGGCTATCCCAAGGGGCTGGTCAATCTGCGCCTGAATTTGGGCTCGCGCTCCCTGGTCATCGAATACGACCGAAGCATAGTCGATCCTCAAGTGCTGGAAGAGCTTTTCAGCACCCAAGATAAAGAGAGAATGAGTCTTTTAGTCAGTGAGTTGGCCGAGTCCCTCGGCCTGGACAATTAAAATCAGGAGGCGTTTATGTCTATCCAGGCAAACCCCGGCGGCGCGGAGATGGCCGCGGAGGGTCACTACGTGGCGGGAGTGGGCCAGGCCCCGGCCGCGCCGGAAATGGCGCGGGGCCAAGCCGCGCCGGAGCAGGCCGCAGGCGGCGAGCAGGGATGCTCTTGCGGAGGTGAAGGAGAATCGGCTGAACACGGATGCGAGCACGGGCAGGAGGCGGCCTATGGCGGTGCGCCGCAGGGTGAAGCCCCGCCCCAAGGCATGCCGTACCCAGGCATGATGGGCGCCCCCCCGCCCCAG
>JANQFN010000561.1 GCA_028277825.1 Desulfarculaceae bacterium | reverse complement strand
TATTCCTGCGACGTGGCCAGCCGGGTGGCCGACGGAGCGCTGCGCATCCTGGGGGCCTACGGTTATTCCAGCGAGTATCCCGTGGAGCGGCTGCTCCGGGAGGCCAAGCTGTATCAGATCCTGGAGGGCTCGGCCAACGTGATGAAGATGGTGGTGGCCACCGACGCTCTGGGCTACAGAAAGGCCAACAAATAAGCCATGTCGCTTGCCGCCCGCCTGCTGCTGATCGCCGCCCTGGTCCTGGGGCCGTTGGCAACGGGCGCGGGGAGCGGGCCGCTGGAGGCCTTCAGGGTTTCGGACCAGGCGAGCCTGCCGCTAAAGACCTACCTGGCCCGGGTGGAGGCCAGGTTCCCTGGATTCGGTCTGGCCCTCAACCAGGCCCTCAAAAAGGCCCCCGCCGGCCTGGACACCGTGGCCCGGGCCAAGGCGGCCTATGCGGCCCTGTCCGCGGATTCGGTGTTCATCTCGGTCTCGCTGAAGCTGACTAATACGGCTGATGCCGCTTCGGCCTGGCAAGGCTCTTGCCTGGGCCAGCCGGCGGTGGGGGGCGTTTATATCTGGCAGTGTGGGGGGGGTGTGAAAGAGGAGGGGATGGGGCGTTGATACTGGGGCCTTGTATTTCAAGTGGCGCAAACCGGCATTCGGGGGTGTGAATATTTGACCTGGAGCTATGTGGCATGAAGGATGACAAACAGAAATGCATTTATTGCTCAAATGAAGTAGCAGCTACACGGGATCATGTTCCTCCCAAATGTTTTTTTCCAAAACCGAGACCCTCCGACTTGCTGACCGTGCCCTGTTGCCTAGGATGCAACAAGTCCACAGAGAAAGATGAGGAATTATTTTTAGCTACCTTCATGTTTAGTCAGGCTGGGGGGAGTAAGGAAGGCAAAAGGCTTTGGAATCAAAAAATCGATCGGATGTATGAAAAAAACACAGGTTTGAGAAGGATAATTTCTAAATCCCTGCAGTACGATCATACTTACACCCCTGCCGGCCTATATATCGGCAAACAGATGACGATCGAGCCAGATTTGACTAGGGCAAAGAAAGTTGTCGAGAAAATCGTAAGAGGATTATATTTTTATCAATATAAAAAACCATTTGCAAAGGAAAGCAAAGTTAATATTGTTTTTCTAAACACCGAATCTAGTTTTCAGGTTGCAAGGGAAAAAATTGATCTTTTGCTCCCTGGTGATAAGGCATGGCCAGGGATCTTCGAGTACGGCTACAATGCTGTCAATCAAGATCAGGCCAAATCTATATGGCTAATGATGTTTTATTCTTCCATTTACTTTTTTGCCCTTACAGAAAACTAGGTCGAGCTTGAGAGGGCTAAAATGGGGGAACCCCGAGCCGTTCAACGCTTCGAGACCATCCGGGGCAAAGCCAGCACCGCCAGGAAGATGCAGCCAGCGGCCGCGCCTAATCCGCGCGCACCGTCCTTCTTTCCATTTCCCACCCCCTGATCCGGCCCCTGGGGCTGGACTAGCGCGGTCCGGTCCGGGTATTGTAATAAAAACACTTAAGTTATTCGGGTC
>JANQFN010000521.1 GCA_028277825.1 Desulfarculaceae bacterium | reverse complement strand
ATCCTGCAGCACAATGAGCGCAAGCAAGCCGTTCTATGCCCAGACCACCCCGAGGTTCGAGCCAGCCGCTTCCGTGTCCAATACGGCCGTAAGGTGATGAAGCGTTTCAAGGACTACGCCCAGGCCGCCCGCTTTTTAAACACTTGTCGCTGCGACGATGACCGCGGCCTGTTCGACCCCCGGGACTATCGGACCAACTTTCCCCTTGGTTTTGAAACTCAGGCTAAAAAGTGGCTCAAGGTCAAGGCCCAGCAGGTCAAGCCCAACTCCTATCGCGACATCAAGCGCGACATGGACAAGGCCATTGTTGAGTGGGGCCAGACCAATTGCAAGCTGATCCAGTATGCCCAAATAGAGGACTGGCTGTTGGCTATGAAGGTCGGGGACAAAACCCGGTTCAACGCCAGGGCCACCCTCGGCCAGTTTTTCGGCTGGCTCCAGAAACGCGAGGGCATTCCCGCTCCCGAGATGCCAGAAATCAACTATGAGCTTGGCTGGCGGAACATCATTGACATGCAGACCCAAGCCAGGGTGCTGGCCAAGATCAAGGAAATGACCTGGGAGCGCAACCCCCGGATATGGATCGGCATAAAGTGGCTGGCCGACTATATAGCCATCCGGCCCGGCGAAATGCGCGCCCTCAGGGAGCGGGACATCGATGTAAACGGATTTCTGGTGATCCCCTCACCAAAGGAAAAAAGCCCCAAGCTGGTTCCCATGCTGGATGAGGACATTGAGCTATACCGCTCCCTGCCCCGGGGCTTCCCGGACCTGTTCTTTTTTCGGCACTCGAATGGAAAGCAGTTTGCAAGGGAAATGTTTTGGCGCAACTGGATAGCCGCCTGCAAAGAGGTGGGCGTCAAGGGCGTGGACCTTTACGGGGGCACCAGGCATTCGACCGCGTCGGCTCTTGGGGAGCACTTTACCAAAGACGAACTCCGCGACAGCGGCACCATGCACGCCACCAACAAGGCGTTCGAGCGCTACATGCAGCACAAGGCGCAGCCGTCTAGGGACATTTACCAGGCGGCAGGAAGACTTAGAAGGATGGAGTGATATGCCACTTTGGAAAGCCCTGGAATATGAGAAGGAAAACAAAAACCTGAAAGCTCTGCTTTATCTGTTGCAGAAAGAACGTGGCGAACCCCTCGTTGTCAAGCACAAGGATTTTGTGGACACAAGATTTTTTCAGCATGTTGTCGACGCCAAGCTTGGCGAGGCGGGCGAATTGATCGTCACAGCAAGGATAAAAACAATAAGCGAAATCATGGACGGCATATTGACACACCCGATGGCTGATGGAGGCGAGACATGAGTGACGAAATTTATAACAGCGACCCAAGGGCAAAAAGCCTTGAGGGCTTTATTGCTGCCCTAGAGATATTAGCCAAGCACGAATCAGAGGGGCTTCAAACCAAATACTCTCTTGATGCCCAGCACGATATTATTTATGCGGGCCCCTCCATAAACGACATTCCCGAAGATTCCCAAGACGGTATTTTGCTCCAAGCCTTGGGCTGGCACGCGAATGAAGATGAGGAATGTTGGGCCTATTTTACGTAGGGCGCAGAGGTGATGATGAGCATCGAAACAAGGAGAAACCGCGATGGTCTACGTGGGGAAAGGTCCTGACGGCAAACCGTGCCTGTACGCCGACGATATTGACCGCATGTTTGTAGCCATGCACGAAAAGACAGAGGCCAAGCGCCAGAACAAATGGTATCGTCGCCTGTGGAGGCGGCTCAAGTCTGACAGGCGTATGACAAATGATTCGTAAGTCACCGATATCATTGGAGCCGAAGCCGGTTCAAATCCGGCCGACGGCACCATTTTTCACAATAAATTCCAATACATTACTAGCAGCATACCCCCCAAAACCGTCTGACAGATGTATGACAGGCGGCTCTGGGGGGTTTTTTGTTTGGAGGTGATCAGGTGGGCATAACCAGAAGGCAGTTTCTAAAATCTTTGGCGTCTGGGATAGCTGTAGCCACGCTGCCCATGCCGCTTGTGTTTGATCGCAGAAGGCCACCCTTTGTGGAGTCGGGCGAACTGGTCGACTACATTGGTGGTCGCAGACCAAGCGGCATGATAGGCGGTGCTTCGGTAAAAGAAATATTGCCATGGGACGGGACGGCTTATCCAGTAATTTTACGTATCCACTCGTACCCCCCTAAGGAGATAATCCATTACGACTGTGACCTTTTTAACTTTATAAAAGACCTGCCCCCGCGATTTTGGCACAACCCGGCAAACAAAATATATCCCAACGTGCACACCTGGGCGCGTGTGCAGCGGTTTGGTGAGGACGTGGAGAGCGCAATCCAGCACCTCAATTTTGCCGGCACCAACAGATTTATAGCCAAATACCGGGCCATTATAAGAAGGGCCGCGTAGACAATAGTTATGACGCTACTGATCAAAAAAATTCCGCGCCATTCCAGGGCCTTGAATACTCTGGGCTTTTCGGGGCGCTTTTTGGATTTGGGGACGCTTTGGTGACAGCAAAGGGAGGTGAGTCATGGGATACACCTGGTTTGAAGTAGTTGAACGGCGCGTATGCCCCAACTGCGGGGGAGACATAAAGCGCACCCCCTATATGAACGCACACATGGCACGAGTCGGGGGGCTTGGGCAGAAACACCTTCCGAACAATGAAACTGGGCCGGTTGGTGGACGCCCAGCCGCAAGGTTGAGGACTGACGCTTTGGACGGGAGGTGAATTATGGCCCAACAATTTGACCCCACAACTGGTCTGGGGCAACTCCAAGGTGAGATTAATAGCCTGCGTTTAGCGTTGGGCAGAAAGGCAGAGAGCCATGAAGTTGCCACGGCGCTTACTCGCCTGGATCGTTTGGAACATTCCGTGCGGGAAATTCGCTCCCTTGTTGATGGGCTTGTATCTCGGCTCCAGGGGGCAGAAAGTCAGCTAGAAACGCAACGCAGCGCCGTAATGTCCTCGGCAGACTTCGGGGAATATTGCGACCGGGTTGCAAACGCTTACTAGACGCTTTGACTTGGAGGTGAGCAGTGGAAAGAGCGTCCGAAATCGAATGGCTTAAGTGGTTTGTGCAGAGAGCAGATTTTGGCCCCGCGCACGGAGACGTTTTTGAGGCCATGCAAGAACAATTTATGGACGAAACGGGGAAAAATCTGCCGGAGGGTTGGAACTACGGCCAGGACGGCGAAACGATTATTGACCGTAACTAACCCCAGCGGTGTGACACGTTTTGCGTAGGAGGTGGAAGATGGCGAAGTACAGGAAAAAGCCGGTGGTGATAGAGGCGATTCAGTTCACCGGCAACTTTGATGAAATCGAGGCTTTTGTGGGCGGCGACGCCGAATTCCGCGATGGCAAACTACTCGTTGCCACCCTGGAAGGCCCACTTTGGGCTTCACCAGAAGACTGGATAATTAAAGGCGTCAAGGGCGAGTTCTACCCCTGCAAGCCCGACATTTTCGAGCAAACCTACGAGCCGGTTGACGACTAACCCCGCCCCGCTGGTGGGTGCTAAGGAGTGAGTGACGTGGGAAAGATATTCATGACGCTTGAGGACAAGGGGGAAGTCGCGCACTTCCACATAAAGATCAAGGACTGCCCCGACGGAAGCCCCAGCAAGAAGATACTCAGGACCATACTGGGGGCGGTCATAGAAGGAATCGAGGTGGTTGAGTCCCCTCCCGGGGGCGTAAAGGAGCGCGCCGCTGATGGACACGACTAAAAGCCGCGAGTTGGCAGGGGCGGCTGCGGAAGGGCCATACAGGCTATTGCGGGGCAACGAAAGGTTTGTCGTGGACGGTGAGGGCCAAGTTGCAGAGTGCGACAGCGAGGAAACCGCCGCCCACTTTGCCCACCACGACCCGCCGATGATCCAGGCCATGTGCGACGAGATAGACCAGCTGCGGGGGGCGGGCAGGAAAGCGGGGAAAGCCATCGCGTTGCTCAAAAGCATGGTCGACGGAGGGGAGTACCACACGGCGCAATCCTTGGCCATTGTGGATAAAGCCCTTGAGGCACTTAGCGGGGAGGATGCGTGATGGGCGACGAGTTCATACCCACCCAAAAAGAAGACAAGGAATACTTCCGGGAAATCCAGATAGGCAGAACCTACTGCCGCCAGTGCGACGAAAAGGCCGAGCGTATCAACGCCCTTGAGGCTGCGAACGCCGAGCTTCGGAGCCTAAACCACAGACTTTCAGTTATCAACAAGACCACCGGGCAGCACCTAAAAATAGTAGGCGATCAGTTGGTGGAGTCAGTAGATGAGAACGCGAGGCTGCGGGCCGCGCTGGAGGGTTGCGTTAGCGTTTTCGATGATATGGACGCCACTACACGGTCCGATGAAGGCGACTGGCAGCACAGTAGCTATGAGGGCGTGGCGGACGATGCCCGCAAGGCGCTAAAGGAGGCCAGCGATGAAGCTGAGTGATGCACGGCGGCTTATCTTGACCACGTTGACCGAACTGGCCGGAGGTGACATGGCGTGGCGGCCCATAACCATCGGAGAGGAATGCGGCAAGTCCCACCACCGGGCCTCATCGTGGGCGGCCCCCAAGCTGAAAGCCCTAGCTGGACTGGGCCTAGTTGAGCGCATAGAGGACTACGGAGACATATACTATGCCATTACCCCCGCCGACAGGCGGGCGTTGGAGGAAAACGAGTAATGGATGGGTTAAGTGAAGAAGCACAGAAGCTGTTGGCCAAGGCGCTGTTCCCCAAATGTGAAAAACACGACCAGGAAATGCACCGCCAAAGTGCTGGCAGGGGCAAAACCGTTTACGTCTGCCCAGCCTGTGAGGCGGAGATGAAGGCTCTTTGGTTGGAGTTGGCGGAGGATAATCATGAAACTGAAAATAGCGGCGGGGGGCGCCGGGCTGATCTACCATTGGCAACTGGAAGATATGGGCGTGGCAGACCGTATGGTTGAACGCGGGCTTTTGACGGTGGCAAACCGAGAAAACGCGACCCCCCTATGCTACGCCATCACCCCCGCTGGCCGGGAGGCACTGGAGAAGCAAAATGGCTGAGATAAAACCGTGTCCAGCATGCGGAAACAGCGAAGGGTTGCGCGTCAAGGAAGCGCATTACGACTGTCGGCTTAGTAGCTATCCAGAAGATACCTATTGGGTCTATTGCACTGGCAACTTTGGTATTGACCTCTGCGAAATGGGCGGCCCCAAATGCTGTTCAAAAGAAGCGGCCATAGCCGCCTGGAACGCCCTGCCCCGCCCCGGCTTTTGGGTTGACGAGCCCACGGAGCCGGGCCTTTGGTGGTATTCAATCGGTGGCCGGGTGAAGGGCATTGAACTATATCTTGAGCGCAAAAATACGTATCTCAACGGAGAAAAATTTCTGTCCCCAGTTAATGGCCTGTACGCGTCCCCCGCTGTTAAGGAGTGGCCCGGCCTCTGGCAAAAGGCCCAGGTGCCGGAGCCGCCGGAGGGCTTAGAGCAGAAGGAATAAAGGCAGGACGGGGCCGGGGGCTGCATCGCTGTGGAAAGAGAGGGAAAACAACAACGCGGCTCCCGGCCCCTTTTGGAGGAGGGCGCCCGGGGCTTTACACCAGATGAGGCCCGGGCGTCTCATGGGGGCTAGATGTAATTAGACCGCGGCCCACCCTGGAGACTGATACACGCAATCCCAATCATCGCTGGCCTGCTGATGGTCTAAAATCTGGTCGGGATTGGTCTCCAGGGCGGGGCACCCAAACCGATACCCAAGCACATCTTCAAAACTGATGGCCCAAACAAGGTGGCAGTTGGGAAGGCTGTACCTTAGGAACTGCAGCTTGCGGGCCAGCCTCAATTCACCTGTGCGGCCATAGGCGTAATAAGCCCCCCAAGCCAAGATCCAGTCGGCAAGCTGGGTGGGGATTTTTAACACCCCGTATGCATCGCCCAAAAATTTGTCCCGGGCAAAATCAGCCACGGCCTTGAGTTCGCTGGGGGTGAACTTGTTGCAGCGGTGGATGATGCAGGGGGTGTCATATTCAAGCCAAGGCTTTTCCCTCACCGTGGACAGGGCCTCCATGACGGTCCCCGGCCGGGAGATGCCAAAGGTATGGCCCGCCAGGCTGGGGGACTCGCCAGGGAAGCGCTGAAAAAACCTCACGGCGTCTATGCCGTGGGTGTTGCCCACGTCGGCATATTGAGGGGTGTAGTCCATGGTGCACTACCTAAAAAGTCCCTGGTTTGTATCGCCTTTGGTCTCACTGGTACTGGTAGTCACAGTTGCGGTGGAACCGCTAGCGCTGTTGCCGCTGCCTTCCCCGCCGCCCGAGACAGAGGGTTGACTCACAGCTTGATTGCCCTTGATGTTGATCACGCCGCGCTCATTGGCCCCCGCGATATTAATGTTGTCGCCGCGCACGTCAGCCAAGGCGCGGACCATGCCATAGCTGAATCCCCACGGCAGGGCCTTTTCCAAGGTGCCAGTGACCATTTTGACGATTCTTGCCCAATCGCCAATGACCTGCTGCCAGGGGTGCATGGGCACCCGGGCCCGAATATAAGCCACGTTCTTGAATTCCATGGGCGAGGTTGAGGTTGTAACTATCTTTTCAAGAACTATGGGCTCACCGGTCCGCTCGTCAATAACGGGGTTGTCTTTCTCGTCAGTTTTGTAGACATAACGCACGGTGGTGTTGACCGCGGCCTTTATATCCAGGATGCTGTGCTCGGACTGGAGTTTGGAGTGCTTAATCTGGTCAGCCGACTTGCGCACCGCGTCTGATTCATCAAGGGTGGTCCGCTCAATGACCTTCCCGGTTTCGGGGTCGATCTTCTCGATGATCTTTTTGTTGCCCGCGCACCCAAAGGCCAGGGCCAGGCTAATTATCAGTAGCAGACTTAACAGGCGCTTCATAAGGCACCTCCCTTTATGCTGGCCTATGCCGCCCTTGCAGCTAGCCTCCCTTGGCCACGCCGGCGCGCAGGGTGCCAAGCCCCAGCGACCCCAGAATGGCGGTTACGGCTTCGGCCACGGACAGCTCGCCACCCGCGAGGCCCGCCAGGGCGGCGGCGATGCCAGCGGCAGCCACAAAATAGGTCTTCTTGCCTGACAACCAATTCATCTCTTTCCTCCTTTGTTGTATGTCCGCACCCCCACGCTGGGGGACGGCATGAATAAAAACTCAGTAGGTGAAAAGCCACGGAGCCGGCTTGTCGGGGTGGATATCCAGGTGCACAAAGTCTTTGTTCGGGATGCCGATTCTTATCTGCCCCTGCCCTTCCAGTACCTCTGCGTAATACCGGGCCTGGCCGGGAGCCAAAAACCCGAGAATGACCAGTTCGGCCAAGATGGTCTGAGCCACAACCATGAAGCGGGCCCGGCCGTTTAGGGTTTCAATGTCTGCGGCGTCACCCAAAAGGTGTGCGCTGTTAGACACCCCATGCACTGCCTTGTTGTGGGCCAGACAGCGGTAGGCGCTACGCACCCGATACAGGGTCTCTCCCAAACCCCGGGACAAATCCAATCGGCGGGTGAAGTCGTAATTCATTTCGTTCACGCCGCCGCCGCACCGGTCCCGACATGCCCATTCCCAAGGCTGGAAGTACCTATGTGACAGGGCGGTTCGGGAGTTCATTTTTTCCTCAACTCCTTTACGTCGTCGCGGATCTCCTTGAGTAGATCAAAAATGTGCTGCTTGTCGTCGCGGTAGTCCTCTTTTTCCACCGCGTTGGCTATGGCCGTGTCCTGGTTAAACTGCCAGGTGGTCATGATCACCGCACCCGTGCTTAGCAAACCCACCAGCACGCCGATTAGCCAGCGCCACGTGGCGGTATGGTTCAACTCAGGCATGATGCATACTCCTAGCAGGGCCCTGGCTTTTTGCGGTGACTATCACGGCAACATCTCCTCCGGATTCCCCGGCATCCACTTGTCGTAGAACAGCACCCGGCCCAGCTTGAAGGGGTAGGCCGGGGAGTAGCCGAAGTTGAGGTTGGAGCCGAGGGTGAACGCGCCGTCGTAAGAGGCCGCCGTGCCCCAAGTTGAGTCGTAGCCCACCTGCATTTGATTGGTTGCGGAGTTCCAACGGACGGCCAGGTTGTAGGGGGTGCTAGCTATGACGGCGGGATCCACTGAGCGATAATTAGTCCCATCGTAGGACCAAATCCCTACGCCGGCGTCAAACAAGAGCAGGCTGTCATCGCTGTCGGTAATAGAGATAATGCCGTGATTGCCCGAGGCCACGTCGCCCTCACCAAACCCCGGCACCCACTCCACCACCAACGTCCCCTCTGAGCGCCACTGGCCGATGGGGTACAGGTCGTAGGTGCTGATGTCGTTGGGGTCAAAGCCCGATTCGATATAGGCGAAGTTTTTTGTCGCGCCGCCGGGGGTGTCGACTATCCAGGTCCCGGTTGCGGGCGGGGCGGTGACTTGCTTGGCAGAAAAGCCATCAACCCGCAGGGTCGTTCCATTGGCGCTGGCCCTGGCAGCGGCCACGGTCCAAGCGGTGTTCCGGCTGGTGTAGTAAAGGACACCGGATTTCACGCCGTCCAGCAGGGTGCCCAGCTGTTGGTTGGTTCCATCGTGGGCGCGAACGTAGGCCCCACCAGAAGTGTAATTGGTACACTCGGCTGTGACCTTCATCAGTATGTTTGCGGTTAGGCCGGTGGCCGTCTGGTAGAGCATATAATCAATGGGGACAGCCGTGGCCACGCCCTCGTAGTCACCACCACCCTGATCGGCAATGCTCCAGGTGGGGTCAGATACGTCCCAATCCTGATCGCCTAAATCAAAGTCGGGATTGTCCAGCAACTCACTCCCCAGCGTTTCCCCGGTCCCGGCTGCGCCCAGATACCCCCAGGCCACCTTGCCCGCCGAGTCCACCAGCTTGATTACGTGGGTGCCCGCGTAGGGGGAGATGTCTGCCCCGGAGCCGTCATTGGGCATGGCAAAGGCCGTGCCGTCCACCGTGGACAGCACCAAGGCCCCGCTGGTTTCGTCGTAGGCGCTGGTGGGTGGGGGTTGCTCAGTGGAGAGCAGGTCTTTAACGTCTTGCGGCAGGGTGAAGGATATGGCGTCGGCGCTGCTGGACCCACCCATGTCGTTGGCGTTGTTCGCGTCGTTTGGGGCATAGGGCAGCGGCACGCTGGAGGCGGTTAGCTGGGCGCCCCACATATAGATGCTGGTGGTGCCGCCACTGAACTGCGCACCATTGTCTGTATCGCAGAACCAAAGGGCCACCTCCCCAAAGCTGGTATCCGTGGCGGTATAGGTAATGGACAACCGAAGCCAGCCATTGCCTATGTTCTCAATGCGCCCGGTGACACCAGGCGATTCCGTGCCTACTGTCTCATTCAGCAGGTCAAACCAGGCGGAGGTGGCCCCGCCGTCCACGTCCATGTAAACCCATCGCTGGTCTACATGTTTGACAAACCGTGAATGGGTGTAGGTGGTGCCGTTGACTACGGTAATTCCACCCTTGGTGATCCCGTAGTAGTTGTTCCCGGATTCGGTCGCGGTTATCAAATCCGCTGTGTTCGAGCCATCCGGGGCGGTCCCGGCATCAGCAGTGATGTTGAGCCGGCTGCCCAGGTTGTTCCAGTAGGCGTTGTCAAACGACTCGGTTTGCTCCAGCAGGTTGCTCACCGCTGGGCTGATGGACAGCAGGCCGTCCTCAAAGCAAGACTGATTCGCCGCCGCGTACTTCAGCACCCCGCCGTCTATGTAGCTCCTGGCCGTGGCGCGGGCGTTGGTGGCTGGGGGGCGGTATGTTTCCCGGAGACCAGTAACAATAGTACCAAGCCCAGTCTCCTCGTTAGTTCTGCCTATAACCTTAGTATCAATGCCAATTTCATCTGCGGGGCCAAACACCCAGATTGGCATATTGTCAAGGCCAACTACCTCCGTGTCTGCCATCGTTTATTCCCCCTTAAAAGCTTTCTTTTTGGGCACCTTCTGGCCCCCAAGCAGCGTGTAGTTGTAAAACGCTATGGCCCTGACTAGGGCGTTTTTTTGGCTGTCGTCCAGGCCGTCCAGGAACTTGACGGTCTCCACCGGATCAAGGCCGTACAGCGGGTTCATGGTTTCCAGGGACCGCCTCATGCCCTTATCCGTTCCGCCCAGGGCCCGGTATTCCTGGTAATACTTGGCTGCCTCTTTTTTCTGTCCGTAGCGCCAGGCCAGCTTAAGGTAATAAAGGGCGTTGCCCCTGGGAGTGATCCAGAAGCCCTCGGACCCCTTGCCCTCCTTTTCCAAAAACTCTCGCTTGGCGCTCAGGATGTCCCGGTAGCCAGCCTCAAACGGGTCGGACTTATAGATGAAGGCCTTGGGTAAGGTTTCGGCATAGGGTTCGCCGGGCACTCCCATCAGGGCCTTGTACTCGTTCTCCAAACCCAGCGAACGGGCAATATGCAGGCCACGGTCCCTGATGGTTCCCGGGTTTAGTGGGTCCGGGAAAAGGTTTCTGCGGGTGATCACCTCGGCTGGGGTTTTGAAAAACGGGGTGGCGCCCTGGATCAGCATCTTTAGCGGCGCTTCTGCTATATGCTTAGCGATATCCGCCACGCTGGCCACGCCGTTGGCCCAGGCCTGGAAATGTTGCGGGGCAGCGTCCAGCCCGAACCACTCCAGAAAATCGCCCAGGGTGCCCAGCCGGGAGAAATACATCACCTTGCCGTCGGAGTCCCGGCCCAAAACGATGTGGGTCCGGTTGCGCACCTCCGCCGGCAACTCTTTTTCCTCTTCCGGCCAGAAAAGATGGTTGTAAGCTTGAAGCCCGCCCCAGAAGGCCGAGGCCATGATGACAAAGCGCCCAACGCGAATGTAGGTTATGGGGTTGGCGGCCTTGCCCAAAACTTTGCGCCCCACCGCCCCGGCTAGCTTGCGGTCCTCAGTGGCGTTTTTGAACAGCCCCACATACCGCTTGAAGTTCACCTCTTTCCATGACCAGAAGGGATACAGGTGCTCCCTCATGCCCTGGCCCGCCACAGACACCCGGTCATAGGCCCCCAGCAGTTCGTTGGACAGCCAGTAGGCCCGGTCGTGGATATCCTTAAGGGCCATCACCTCTTCTGGCCGGGAGGCGCCAAAATTCTTGGGCCGCCCGTCCGGACTTTTTTTCATCTGGCCCAAATAGTCTAAATAGGCGGCGTACCTCAGAATGCCCTCGCGCATGTCGGTACTGATCCGGGCCAGCTCCCAGTACTTTTTCCAGACATTGAGGTTTTTCTTGCCCGCGTCCTTTTTGTCCATCAGCTTTTTAAAAGTGGACAAACCGCTGATTGCGCCCATCTCCTGAACCTGCAAATTACCCAAAGTGCCGCCCCGGGAGAACCACTCCTTCATCTCTGGAGTGAGCGCCTTTTTGCCGTAATACACATCAAACAACTCACCGGTGGCCTGGGGCACCTTCAAAAAGGCGCGAGGGTTGCCCACGAACATCGCCTCCGCGTCGCCGGTCAAGTTGCGCAGGTTGTACTTGAAGTACCGGCGGGGGGAAATCAAAGTCCATCGCTTCCAGCTTCTCAGCAGCTTTCGGCTGGCTTCACCCATGAAGTTATGCGACTTGGACTGTGAGATGTTATTCAGAGTGTCGGCCACCTCCTGGGAAATCACATAGGCGGTGCGCCGGGGGCCCATGGCCAGGACCTTACGCAATTGTCCCGCCAGGCTTTTGCCCAGGATGGTCTCAAGCTGCCCGGTGGCCACTTCTTCGGCCAGTTTGGCCGGGATGGAGTCGGCCAAATAAAAGGCGTGCCCCTCCCTGGGCTGCCACTCCACATATCCCTCGGGAATCAACCCCCGCCAATCTTCCAGCCCTTCTCCCTTGGCCTCCCTTTTCAAAGTGTCGGAGATGTCGTAGTTTTCCCGGGTGTTCTTCAGCAGCCGTGCCACCTCCATGTCGTGCAGCATTTGAGAGACAACTTGGTGTTCAGCTTGGAGGTAATCGGTGTTGTAGTCCTGCCCGCCCTTGCCGGTGCGCTTCTTCAAGTGGCTGCGCCCGGCGGGGGTTCTGGCCCTACTGCCCGCCCCCTGGACAATCCGGTCCACCTGTTGCCAAGCCAATATCTGGCGCCTGAAATAATCCTTTTTGGTGAGGTTGTCGACATTGAACCCAATGTCCTTCATGGCTGCTATATATGTTTCGGGCAGTGCGCTCCAGAGCGCCTTGCGGTCCTCCAGGGCACGCGCCACCTCCGGCATGGCCGCCACCTGTGCGTTCAATGAGGCCAGCTCGTCGCCCAGGGTCTCGGGGGTAAACCCAAAGGCCAAATCAGTATCCGGGTTGGACTCCAGTTCAGCCGCCATATCATCCAAAATTACCTTGCGGCGGAATATCTCGAATGAGGCGCTGTTCAGGCCGGTGGTGATGCCCTGAATGTATTTGGTGGCCGTACCCTCGGCAACGCCCCTGGCCTTGCCCATGCGTAAAAGGTCGCTTCTCATGGGGGCGAATTCGGCCCCCCGGGGCAGGTGCTCAAACTCCCTGGTGGCCTTGTTCTTGATGGAGGTGAGGACGGCCTTGGTCTTGGCCGCCAGGCTTTCCCGTTTCACGCCCCTGGCGGCCTGAAAGCGTTCCTCGGTCTCTGGGTCTTTGAATTGATAGGTGGAGGCTCTTTCCGGCGCCACCGGCGCGACCACCTGTTTTACCGATAGGCCCACCGGAGGCACCACCTCGCCTATGTTCTCATCTACCCTTTGGTCCAGCCGCGCCTCCGCCTCTTCAAGAGAACTCACCCCCTGTACGGCCTCAAATCCCGGCTTTTGCCAAAGTTCGGCCTGGTCTTTGGGAATCAGGGTTTCGCCCTTCTGCGGTCCCGCGTCCACCCTCCAGGCCGGTATGCCTTTACCAATCGTGCCTTCGCCGACCACCTTTCCGGCCAAGGCCAGTCCCGGCGTCCTAATCATGTCACCCTGTTCAATGGATAGCCTGGCGAATTCTTCGGGAGACACAGCTTTGACCACAGGAGGGGCTACTTTCTTTTGCGGCGCAGTAACGCTAGGAAGGCCCGGCGAGACTCCCGCCTCGGGCGAAAGGGCGGTGGCGGTTGCTTCCGGCCCAGGGGCGGGGGCCTCGCCGGGGATGGGGGGTGATTGTGGCTGGAGCGCTGCCGGCGGTTCGGCCACAGGGGCCTCTGCCGCCGGCTGGGGTGACTGGGAAAGTCCAAGCTCTTTTGGGGATGCGCCCAAAGGGCGGGTTGAGGCTACAACACCACCGCCCACCAAGCCAAGAATTGCGCCCACCTGGCCGGCCTGCCAAGCTTCCCGCAAGGTATGGGGCATCCTGTCGGCAAATTTCTGTGCAAATTCCTCTAAAGTAGCATTGGGGTTTTGGGCATACAGGCTGCCCGCCACTTCGGGCAAGCGCTGCAAAGCCTCCGTAACTCCCTCAACCAAAGAAACCTCGCCAGACGCTAAGGCTCTTTTGGCAAGACCATTAAGCGACTTGGTAAACAGTTTGGTAACCTTTCCTATACCGATAGCCTCAAGGGGCAACTGGCCGGCGGTGGAAATCAGGGCCCCGGTAAAGGACGCCTCCCTATCTCCGCTGCTTTCAAGGTTTTCTAGGTATGAGCTACCAAGCAACTGGCTTGAGATAGTTGCGGCCGCAAAGCCAGGATGCACCAAGGCAGAGGCGATCATGGCGGCGTAGTCGGGCGCGGCCTGGACTACTTGATGTAACAAGCTATCGGACCCGGCTTGCGCTTCATCGGGCTTTAGCAGTTCGGAGTCAACAGCCCTACGGACGGCTGGCAAAATAGGATCATCCTTGTCTACCTCCGTCTCTATCTTGTCCAGCGTGGCCTGATCCCAACCGGCCTGCTCGTACACAGTCCTAAACTGATCCCGGCCACCTGCCTCCAAAACGCCCTGAATAGCTCCAAGGCGGCCCCTGGCGATGTTTTTAATGCCTTCAATAAGGGCCCCGCCTATTGTGGTTTCGTCTTGCTGTGGTTGCTTGCGGTTGTGGGTTTGCTCGGCTGCGGCGTTTGCGGCCTCAATAGAGTCAAACTTGCCTAGGTGGTCCCCGGTGTTGAAATAGTGTTGTATGGCCTGTTCCTGGGAAAGCACCCGGCCGTTGACGATGCTGGGGATTAGAACTTCATTCTGTCCATCGTTGAAGCTAAAGGAAAGCTCGGTGCTGATCGTCCCGTCTGGGTTGTAGATTTTGGGCCGGTTATTTAGGTCGATATTGCCGGGGGCAACTAAGCCGCTTCCCGGTAATGTCCCTTGAATGGTGGGGCTAACAAGCTCGTCAATCGCCCCTACGGCTTCGGGTAGGGGCTGGGTATAGGGTGTTTGCATAATGCCCTGTAAGCCGGCCTCGTAATCCCCGCCAGGCACAGGTGCACCCTCGGCGGCGGCGCCGTATCCGGGCATCATGCCCGCCAGCAAATCCCTCGGCTGGTCAGCCAAGAGGTCTCTGGGTTGTTGTGCCAGCAAATCCCTTGGCATTATCTATTCCCCAGACGCTCCAAAACTTGCTCCCTGGTCAAGCCGTGCGCTTTCATGGTGTGCTGAATGTCGGCCTCGCTCACTCCAGGGGGCAAATCATCACCGCCGCCCCCTTTTTCCATGACCTTCAAGCGCTTCTTGAACGCGTCCACATTTTCCTTGATTTCCCGGATTATGGTCTTCTTGTCTCCCGCCTCAACGGTGGCACCCTCCACCCCGATTTCAGCCAACTTGGTCTTGATGTACTGATCCAGTTCGGAGCCAGACTGTATCTTGTTAATCAGCGCCAACCCCTGGTTGATGGCCTTTCTGGTGGCATCCGCAGTGCGGAGGTCCACACCAAGATTCGTAACCACCGGCTCCCGGCCATCCTCGTACACCCGCACCACTTCGGTTTCGCCGGTCTCTGGGTTCTGCCGGGTGTGCACCGAAGATTTGACCTTTTGCTTTTTCGGCGTATCAATCTCCTTGGACCCCAACACGTTCTTAGTGTTGGTCTGAACGGTGACTTCCACGTAATCGTTGTCGTCATATCCGGTGACACCAAGGCTTTCCCGGGCCTCCTTGCCGGTCATGCGCATTGTGGACTTGTTCACCTCACCGTTTTGACCGATGGTGATGCCCTGCATCATTTCGCCCATGCGCCTGATGCCCGGGTTCTTGGATTTGGCCGCCTCGGTCTTGGCCATGGCTATGGCGGCATCCAGCCCCTTCTGGTCTTTGGCATTGATGTACTGTTGAGTAATGGCTTTTTGCCGAGAAGCCCACGAATTGACTTCTTTGAGGGCGAACTCCCGCCCTCTTTGCTGATTGGCGATCCTGCGTTGTTGATCGTTGGCGGCTATCTGCCGCTCGGTCTGTCCCATGCCCTCCAGTCGCAGGATCATGTTGGGGGAAAGGCCCATGTCGGCCCCCCTTGCGGCCATTTCGCCGTAGGTCTCGCCCTCCCCCCGGCTGGCAAACAAGCTGCCCAAATTGGCCTCTTGTCGCTGCTGCCTGGCATGGGCGTCCATTTGAAGGTCGTTCAGGGTCGCCCGCTGGGCTCCCAAGTAACCCCCGATATGGGCATTGGGGATGTTGGCCAAAAGCCTGTGATCGATTCGAGCCATTATTGGCCTCCCATATACTGTCGCCAGGCGGCCAAGTAGTCCTGGTATTGGTTCCCGGTCTGGCCGGCGTAGAGGTTGCCCCGGTTGCTGGCCGCCATGTTGTAGGCGTCTGCCAGGCTCCCCTGGTTATTGCCCGTTTGGTGTTGGGTGGTCTGATAAACGTGCTTGCCTGTTGGGTCATATTGGGGTACTGCCGGCGCTCCCGGGGTGACCGGAACGGTGTTGCTCATTGGTCTTGGATCAGGGAAAATATCGGCTGGGGGGGCATCCCCGTAGATGTGCCGCCTTTTGCCATCTGGGCCGACCACGGCACCGCCGTTGGCTCCGGGGCCGTCATAGTTCACAAACTGAAACGGTCCCTGAGGTGGAGCGGGCTGCACCACGCCTGCCAAGGTGGGCCTGGGATTCACAAACGTGGCACCGCCCCCGGCCAATGTCCCCAGGGTGGAGGGCTGCGCCGTGGCCATGGTGGTGCCCTTGTTCTCTTGATTCGCCCGCTGTATTGCGGTCAGGTTTATCTGGGGTCTGGGCAGTCCCAGGTCGCCCGGATAGCCATAGGCGGTCGGCCCAAGGCCCATAAGATGGTTGTAGTCGCTGTATCCCCTGGGCAGGTCGCCGGGGTAGCCGTAGGCGCCGGGATTGAGACCGCCCAAGTGTTCTATGGGACCAAGGGGCACCTCTAGACCCTGCAAATCGCCCGGGTACCCCACCTCTGCCGGATCAACCCCAAGCAAGGCTTGATTCCGCTCCCGGTTCAGGTCCGCCAAGGTAGTCTTTTCCTCTACGCGCTTGGCCCGCTCGGGGTGCATATAAACCGGCGGCGCGGGCTTTTGCTCAGCAATCTTTGCCCTTTTTTCAGCCGCTTTCTTGGCCCACTCCGGAGACCAATTGCCTGGGTTGGGGGGTTCTGCGGGCTTGGGCGCAGGCTTCTTAGCGGCCGGCGCCCTGCTCTCAGACGGCGGCGTATAAGAAATCGGCTGATAACTGCCGTCGGGGATGATCCACCATTTGCCATCCACTTGATATGGTTGCGCCATGGCTTACTCCCTAATAAAGGTTCCAGCCAGCGTATGGGTCAGGCTGGGCCGCCGATGTGGTGGTGGGCGTCTGCCTGCTTTTCAAATAGGCCTGCCAACCCGCGTAACCCGCATAGGCGTTGGCCGCGCCCATGGCCAGGTTGCCGTAATTGGTGTATAGGTTCGCCCGGCTCTGGGCCGCCGCGTTCATCATTTGGGCCTGATTCGCGGCGTTGTTCATGTAAATGGCGCTTAGGTTGTCTCCCTGTCTCTGGGCTATGGCCGCCGCGTTGGCACCCTCGGCTAGAGCCACATTGCTCAAGTTGGTGCCCAACTGGGTTTGGATGTTGGCCAGTTGGGAGCCGGTGTTGCTGATGACGTTCGCGCCCTGGGAGCCCGCCCCCATGGCGGCGTTGGCCTTGGCCGCGCTGTTGGCCGAAAGCAGATTGGCCCGTGCCGCCCCGCCCCACTTGATCACGTCCGCCAGGTTTGCCGCGGTCACCTGATAGGTATTGGCCAAATTGCCGGTGGCCGCGAATCCGGTGTTGAGCAAATCTCCGTGCACGCTCACCGAGCGCGTCCAGTCGTCCACAGCCCGGTTGTATTCGTCTGCGGCGAAGCTCTGGGTCAGGCCGGTGTCAGCCTTGATCTGTTCGGTGATGCCATAGCCACTGTCCAGGATTCCCCGGGCCGCCAAGGCCTGTTTGATGGCCTTGTCCTGCTGCTGTTGTTGGAATGAATACAGGCCGTAATAGGGGCTCTGGGTCAGGTCCGCCGGAATCTGCACCCCCTGGGCGGCCAGGTTTTGTAATTCGGCCAAGGCCTTTGGACCGGCGCCCACATAGGGCTTGTACAGGGCAGCGGTCTCGTCCCCGAAATCCTCCAACACCTGCACCGCCATGCTTTGAGCGGTGCTGATCTCTCCGGTGGCCTGCCCGATGGTGGAATCCAGAATTCCCCAGGCCTCCTGCTTGGCCTGTTCCATGTAGGCCAAAGCCTCTTTCTGGGCCCGGCGGGATTCCTCGGCCGCGATGGCGGCGGCCTCCACCATGCCGCCGGCGGCCAGCTCCGCGGCCTTGATGTTGGCGGCGGCGGCTATCTCGGCGGCCCTTATGGAGGCGTCGGCCGCATCCCGGGCGCCCTGGGCCTGGGCGTTGGCGGCGGCCTCAGCGCCGCTGGACGCTTCGTTGGCGGCCACGGTGGAGGCGATGCCGCCCACCACGGCCGCGCCGGCTATTGCTACGGCAACCCAAGACATTCTGCCTTCTCCGGTTCCCCGCCAATTGCCGCCACATCAATCAATTCGGGTATGTCGTCGTAATTGGGTGCAATTATGTCTTTTTCGATCTCGTTCACGTCCGTCTTGTCGGTGACATGAATGGTCGTCCAAACAGTATCCTCATGGGCATAGATCACCCGCTTGGCCCCTGGCTCGGAAACAAAGGTAAAAGGCGCCCGGTAGCGCCTGATGCCAAATTCGGTGGCCACCGCCACGTCGCCCTGGGAGATGATGCTCAGGTGCTGGAGGCGGTGTATCTTGCCGATAACCAGCTCACCGGCCCTCATGGTCATTTCCCTGGCATACACCCCCTTGGCAAAATGGTGGGCAATGGGCAGTTCGGCTTGAGGCAATTTGGAAAGCTCCGCCTCCAGAGCGAAAATCCGCTCCCTCATCACCAGCGGGGCCACCGCACCGTCAAAATCAACGATCCTGGCCAGGGTCATCACCGGGTCGGTTGTCGCGATGTCGATGTTTATGGCTTGCCCTTCGCTCAACTCGTCACCTTTACCTTCCAGGTGCCCTCGGCCAGGTCCACCACTCCGCCTGTCTCGTTTTGCAGCCGCACCCGCACGGTGCCCGCGGCGCACACGTAGGCGGTGCACTGCACGTCCTGTAGGTCATAGGGCGCGGCCGCCTGCGCAAAGTCCCCAAAGGCCGCCCCCGCCACAATCACAGCCGCGCTGGTTTCGCCGGCGCCATCGGCCAAGCTGCCAGGGTTCCACGTGAAACTGGCCGTCAACCCCTTGAGGTGCTTGAGCACCAAATTGCGCCACATCTCCACGCTGCGCTCGTTGCCGGCCCTGGGCACCTGTGGCCATTGCATGCTCAATCGCTCAACTCCACCTGCGGCTCTTCCATTTCCACCAGCACGAAATCGGTATTGTCCGTATGGGCGATCTCGTACTGCCGGGTGCGGTACTGCCCCATGGGGGCCAGCCGGGCGATAAACTCGTTTTCGCCGATCTTGCCCAAGCTCACCTGGACCTCATTGCCCCAGGGCCCGTTGTCGTCCCGCCACCGGATAGTGAACACCGGCTCATCGCCCGAAACGCCCCCCAGGCCCCGCTTGGCCCGGATGATCAACTCGGCCACGGTCTTTCTGCGCAAGGTGCCGTGGTCGTGATGCCCGGACCTGAGCAGGCTCCTGATGGTGTTGCCGGCATCCTGGTACACTGCGGGATTCAGCTTGTAGATCTTGCCGGTGGAGCGGTCCCCCACCAGGTGCAGTTGCCAGCGCTTGGCGTAGCAGTAAGACTTGCCTGGCCACATGTCGTGCTCGCCGCTGGCGCTGTTCCAATAGCCCCACTCGGCCCAGGAATCGGTCACCAGGTCATAGGCAACGGTCAGGTTTTCGCTGGGGAAGCTTAGGAGATAAAAGGCATGCTGGCCCAGGCTGATGAACACCGCGTAGGCGTCGGCCACCGCCGATATGTTTCTGATCACATCGTCATAAGGCCCGGACTTAAGCCGGGGGGTGCGGCCCTCCAGCATGGTCACCTGGCGGTCGTTATTCAAAAAAATCCACACCCCGTTGGCGTTCACAATGCTGTTGGCCGCGATGCAGCCGATCTCCTGGTACGACCCCTCCAGACGACTGAAGGGCGTGGTGCCGTCGTTGTAAAAAATCTCGATGCCCTTGGTGCCAAACAGGGTTATTTCCCGGTGGGCCACGTGCATGGCCAGCAGATCATCCGGGTTGGATTCGGCGTTGGCAAAAACCGTGGCCGTCCAATTCAGGGAAGCGCCCACGTCCGAGTGGTGGAATTGGGAGCTGTTACCCACCAGGGCCAAAATGTACTGATCCAGGTAATCCAAGTGCGTAACCACCGTGGGGGCGTCACTGTCGGCCAGTTGCACGGTAGTGCCGCTGTTGTTGTAGTGCACCATGCGGCCGCCGCTGGCGAAAAAGGCGTAGGTGCCATCATCGGTGATGGAGGTGTGCCCCACCGGGCTCAGGGCGTCTCCGGTCACGTCGGAGAAATTGCCGTCCTGGCTGGTCACCCGGTAGACATTGCCTCCAGACACCGCCAGCACCACGTCCTTGGAATCCCACCAGTACAGGGCATCAACCGGAGTGGTGACGCCCAGGTCGCAGAAAAGCTCCGTGCCCGGCTTTTTGCGAAAAACCACCTGCCCGCCCACCATATCCGCATAGCAGTCCACCCGCCGGGCATCCACGGTCCCGGGCAAGGACGCTTCGTCGGCGCTACGCGAAACAAAAGGCGGGAAAGGCACTTTGGGCATTACCGTCGAACCCTCCTGGTTATCCTGCCGTCCACATAGCGGTATTCCGCCCTCTCCACCCGATTCCCATCGGCGATGGCAAACCCCTGGGCTTCCCAAAACTTGGCCTGGGGGCTTTCCAGCTCAACCGGGCGGCCATCGCGGCCCACGCCCATGGTGGGACGGCAAATACCCATGATGTTTCCGGTGGTTGCGTCGTAAGCGTGCTTCATCGCGCCAGCCCCGTAGGTATCGCTATGCGCGTGGTTTTGATCTTGACTGTGGCCCCGGAGGTGGCCTCGTAATCAATTTGCTGCGATGTATCGGTGGTGTACTCCCTCTCGCCGATGCCGATTCCGCCCGACACATCGGTTAGGGCCAGCCCGCTGTCCACAAAGTTAAGAGTTTCCGAACTGTCCCCGTTGCGGGCGCGCAAAAAAGAGGTGGCGCCGCCCTTGGTGACCGACCCGAAAACAGAGACCGACATGCGCCCGAAGTTGGGGGCGGTGAGCGGCAGGGCCGTGGCGGTGGTGGCGGGGCTGCCGGTGCTCAGGTCCACCGGATGGTCCTTGTACTTGTAGTCCCCGCCGGAAACATAAAATTCCTCAATGTTGGATGAGCCGTCCGTGGTGAACCAGGCTATGCAGCGCTTGTCCGCCCCGGCGTCCATCCAGGCCGATTT
The DNA here is from genome assembly GCA_028277825.1 of Desulfarculaceae bacterium. Taxonomy (GTDB): domain Bacteria; phylum Desulfobacterota; class Desulfarculia; order Desulfarculales; family Desulfarculaceae; genus Desulfoferula. Next base: position 16,662 of record JANQFN010000521.1, on the reverse strand, counting down.
ATCATCATCCCAAGTGGGCGCGGTGGTAGTGCTGCTAAACTGCCCGGCCGCCAGCGCCGTGGCCGGGTCGGCGGATTCGTCCACCATCACGTAATGAATCTCGTTGCTGCCCGGTGAAAAAGTGATGGCGGTGGCAGAATCCAGGTCGTAAATATCGCCGTTGATGTCCAGGGAGCCGCCGGCAAAGGTGATTTGGCTGGTGGAGGTCCAGGACGGCGTCAGGCCGGAGATAAACCCCCGGGGGTACTTCCGGCTTACATAGGCCTTGATGGATTGCTGGCTTGCTGTCTTGGTGGCAGAGTCAGTGGCCAGATCATCTTCATCGAGGAAAGCGGTGCCCGACAAATCCCCATTCAAAACCGGATCGGTCAACGTCTTATTGGTCATGGTGACCGTGCCGCTGTCCACGTAGGCCTTGATGCTTTGCTGGGTAGCGCCCCGGGCATCGCTGTCCGAGGACATGTCGTCCTCATCGAGCAGAGTGAACTTATCCAGCCAGTTGGAGCCATCGCTCACAATTTCCAGGGCCTGGTACTGCCCGCCCAAGACAATGGTGGAATCGCCATTGATGGTTTCCGCGCCGTTGGGGTCCACGGTCACGGTGTTTGCGCTGGCATCGGTCTTGATGATCAGATATTCCTTGCCCTCATTAGAGCCGGAGGCGGGCAGGGAAATAGTCACGCTACCGGAGGTGGCGTTGACCAATATCACGTCATCGGTGCTGGCCGCGGTGTAGTCGGCGGTTTTGCTCTGCACCACCTTGTTGGAGTCGGCCGGAATGCCGAAATAGATATTGTCCCAGGTGTACACCGTCACGTCGGCGGCGGTTTTGACCACGAATTTGTAGTTGCCGTCCGCATAGATGATGGCCACGCCGTTGGCGTCCAGCATCACCGGGTTGGTGGCGGCCACCGATTTATCGGCAGCGGTCCAGCAGGCCTTGTTGTTGGTAGTGCCGGCCTCATAGGTGTAGACCTTGCCGCCGGCCAGGGCATCCCCGTTGGAATCGATCAGCCCGGCTTGCAAAAACTCAACTTGCAGGGCGTTGGCCATTGTCTATCTCCGTCCCAGCCGCGGGCGCACCCTGAGGCTCGTCACGGTCTCCACGTCATCGCCTTTGGCCTCGGCAAAGGACTCCTTGGCCTTTTTCTCCAGGCGCCGCTGCCTGGGTTCGGGCACCTGATATTCCGGGCCCAGCTCGTCGGCCAGGCCCCAAACCAGGGCGCCCAGCCACTTCTCCGGGAAATCGGCGGTGTTGGCCCCGGCGTCAAAGTCCTCCAGCTTGCGCACCCGCAAATACTGCAGGGTGTAGGTGGCCACATCCGGCTCCGGGTACAGGTAGACCGTGGGGGTAAGCTTTTTGTGCAGCGAAATGGTGTGGGGCTTGCCCTCCGCGTCCTTGTCGGCCAGGTCCAAGTACTCGGTCATGGGGATGATGGTCACCGGGGTGTCGTTCCCGTCCGAATCGCGGATCACCGCCCGGTCTATGTCCAAAGTGTCGGCGGCCACCGTGAAAAAGGCTGTGGAGGCCGCCAGGCTTTCGTTCACCCACTCCCGGGTCCACAGGTATACGCCCCGGGTCTGCCAGGCCTTAACCATCACGTTCAGGGCTTCGGAGCCGAATTCGATCTGACTGGCCGTGGCGGTCTGGCCGGTGGCGATCACCCCGCACTTGCGCAAGGCCGCGTTGATGATCTTGTCGCGATCCAGGGTGAAGTCATAGCTGCCGGAGGTAGCCATTTAATCCCTTCGAAAGGGCCGCTCATAGGACACCCGGCGGCGCTTCCTGCGTGGGTGCTCGGGCTCCCAATCCTTGGTGCACACCAACGCGCCGTCCCAGCGTTTGCGCAGCTCAGAGCGGCGATAATCGAAACCGCACACCGCGCAATACGTCCAGTAATCGCCCGGCACGTAGCGGTTATCGTTGTGGGTCTGGCGCACTAGAAGTTCCTCAAGCCGGTGGCCGGCGTGTAATAAGTGTCCACCTCTCCGGTGCCGGTCAAAGCCGAGATGAAGTGCCGCGCGTACTTCACGTTCTTGTTGGTCGCGTGCCACATGGCCCGCTGAACCGTGATCTCATCCGAACTGAATGTTTTAGTGGCCAGGTCGTAAAAGCTGGAGGTCTCGGAGATGAAGGTGGCCGTGGTCAGGTCGCTGCCGTCAGTCAAATCATCTGTGTTCGCAGTCCAGGCCCCGGCATCCGCGTTAATCAGAATGCGACCCAGATAGCACAGGTCGGAGGTCCGGTTGATCACATCAAAGGCACTTGCGGCGGTGTGGGCCGCCGCCGCCGAAGCATAGGCCTGAGTGGCCAGGGGCACCTTGGTGATCACCGTCCCGGCCGCGTTGATGTACACCAGCACCACCCCGAACTTGGTGGCGCTCACCACGTGGGCGTCGCTGAACACCGAGCCAGCGGCGTTGGCCGCCTTGGAATAGTTGGCGTCTGCGATGCGGTAATAGAACAAAGCATTGGCCACCCTTTCAGCGGTGGAGCCCACCGCCAAAGTGGGGTTGGTGATCACCCCTGTCACCGATTCGGGCACCGGCGCCCCACCGGTGGGCGTGAACTTTTTCTGCCGGGAGGCCCCCTGCAGCTTTACGGTCAGGGCCGAAATCTTGGTGGCGGCCAGCGAGGCAAATTCGGCCTCGTTGGTGTGATCCACCACGTTTTTGCCAACGCGAACGGCGCGACTCACTCCTATAGCGGTTGCGCCGTCAAGCAGATGAAATGCCATCTTTTTCTCCGGTCGGGGGTTTCACCCGCTCTGCCTTTTTGAAGGGGGGCTTTGGCCCCCCCAGGTGTTTAAACGTCCACGGCGGGCAAGATGATGCCGGAAGCACCAAGGGCGTTGCTGCCGTAGTTTTCGTGAAAGGCCATGCCCGCGCCGGACAGGCCAACCACGGTGTCCTTGAGGTTGGTTACGAAGTTGCCGGCCATCATGCCCGTACTGGAGGCATGGGCGGCGATGCCCAGGCCGGCGGCGGTGTCAATGTTGATCACCCGGTTGCCCAGGACCTGTAGATCGCTGGAAGCGGCGCCGTCCAGCTTGACCGCGGCCGCGCTGCAATCGCCATGCAGGTAGTTGTCCTGGATCACCAGGTTATTGGCCGCGCCGGCGGCCGCGATGATGCTGGTGGTGGAGCCTCCGGCGGTGCCGTAGTAACGGCAGTTCTGGATCACCACATCCGCACAGGCCGCGGCGATGCTGATGCCGATCAGGTATTCCTTGGCGTTGGTCGCCTCGGTGAACACGATGCCGTCCAGCACCAGGCCGTCAGCCGAGGCCCCCACGGTGACGCCCGCGGTCAGGCCCCCGGTGTAGTCCGAGTACAGCTTGACGCCGGCGAACATGCAGTCGGCCGCCGTAATGCTTACGGTGGCGGCGGCCGCGGTGTCCAGGGTCAGGGTGGGCATCAGCGAGCCCAGGCCCAGGCCGATCACCTGCACTCCGGCCACGTCCATCACCAAGCCGGTGGCGCTGGAAATGGTCTCGGTGTGGCCGGGCATCACCACGATGATGTCCCCCTTGGAAGCGGTGCACCTGCCCACCGCATAGTCGATGGTGGCGAAGGGCTTTCGGGGGTTTTTGCCCCAGCCCCGGTTGCCGGCATCCGATCCGGTGTCAGAGGACACCCAGAACACGTTGCCGGGATGCAGGTTGAGAATGGGAACTCCCCGGATGGTCACACCGTCGGGGAATCCGTTGGGATAGTTGCTCATTTGCGCTTTCTTAGGCACTCAATCGTCTCCTTGTGAGAATGGGCTTGCCGGAGCCCGCGCGGGGCCCCGGCTAAGCCGCTTGCCTTTTTCTAGGCGCCCGGGCTGCCGAACACGCCCCGGGGATCGGTCCAACCGCTGGAAGCGCGGAAGGTCGTCTTGAACTTCGCGTTCTCGGTTTCCCAATCGTTGTCCCGGGTGAATTCGGGCTTGCGGCGCCAGAGCCAGTTGAGGCCGTTGGGGCAATCGGTGGTGATGAACCAGGCATCGGGGTCGGTAAGCCAGTGCATGACCACGATCCCGCCGTTCATGGTGCCCGCGGCCGGGTTGATGTCGTTGTTGGCGGTGTCCGGCAGTTGCTCGGACTTCAAGATGATCTGGGCTTGGAACAGGTTGTCCGGGTGTACCACCAGCTTCTGGGGACGGCACAACATCTTCAAGCCGCGGTCGTCCACATAGGCCTGGATGTCGATCAAGGCTTGCTCGTAGCTGGTGATGTCCAGGTCCGCCGGTGTGCTCAGCTCGTTGGCGAAGGTGCCGCCGCCCACCAGGGGGTGAACCGCCGAACACATCTCAACGCCGTCGGAGCCGGTATAGGAGCTGTTAAAGGCCCGGTTGAAGTGGTTGGCGCCCAAGACCTCGATGGTCTGGCGCACCGAACGGCCCAGGGCCTTGGGCATGGCCCGCATCTTGCGGTACTGGTCATCCTCGAACATCTCCCGAGTCACCATGAACCCCAAACCGTAGGTGGTGTGGGTGTACCGCTTGAGATAGCCCTCCAGGGGGTCGTCGTAGCTGATGCTCTTGCCCTCGGCCTTTTCGGGCACGGTCCCCAGGCCGGTGATCCCCTGGTCCTCTTCAAAAGCGCGGGTGGAGGTGTCCAGGCTGAACACCTTGGTGTACTCCCTGGGGTACTGCCGGTAGGACTCCCCGTATATCTTGCGCAGGCCTGGTTCCAGCAGGGATGCAAAATTGCCAGTGTTAGCCATGATTACACCCCCGCAACCGCGGCCTTGAGGAAGTGTTCATTGAACACAACCTCAAGGTTCACATGCTCACCCCAAACGTTGTCGGGGTCGGGAATTTTCCCAAGGATTTTGAGTTGGGCGCCGGTTCCGATGTCGCTGGCATCCAGTTCCATAATGGAAAGGCCAGTGGTTGTGGAGCCGGCGGCGTAGGTAATGAAGTTGGCGGTGTTGTACACGTCGGTGGCCGCAGGGGAGGTGCCAGAATCTGCCTGGACCCCAAAGACAATGTTGGGATCGTCCCACACCTTTACGGTGTCCCCGGCGGCGGCTGACGCGACGTACTCAGCGGCCACGCCGATGACGATTAGTCCGTCGTCGGCGGCCGCGACTTCTACGGTCCCACCCGCCACCACCTTCAAGGGATCGCCCTTAAAAATGGCCGCACTGGTGGTACAGATGTGTTCCGACAGGCGAATTTCGCCGCCGCACAAATGGCGGATCGGCCAAAATCCCATCGGAGCGTCGGTATTGGCCATATCGGTCTCCTAGAAGTAAGATGCCAAGGCATCGTTTTTTCTTGGGAAATTGTGCGGCCTGAATGCCGAGCAGCCTGAAAGGCTGAAAGATGTGCGGCCTGAAAGCCGAGCGGCCAATGCCGAGCGCCCTGGCGGGCGGATATTGATAGCCATAGCAGAAAACTATGACTAACTATTGAATTAACCTATACCAGAAGGCAAAAAAATATGTCAAGCAATTTTTTATTTCATGCCTTCTACCCCACCTTGATCTTCACTTCGCCGTAGGCCATCTGCTCTTGCTTGTCCGGGTCGTATGAAGCGTTCTCAAGCTCCTTAACAGACCGGCCCACGTTGTCATCAGTCAGGCCGGCGAAATACTTTTCCCGGGCCTCTTTGCGGGACATGTGCATGCGCACCAGAATGAGATTGCGCTTCTGCACCAAACCGGTCAGCTTGGTGCCGTCCATCAGGGTGCGCTTGGGAGCCTCGGCCCCGGCCTTGCTCTTCACGGTCTCCCAGCCCTCGGCCAGCTTTTTCTCCAACAGGTCCGTTCTGCACCAGTAATAGGTGTAGTTCTTGTCCTTGTTGGTCACGTGAAGAATGGACGCCGGCTGCCAGGGCCTGGTGGCGTCGAACGACTCCGGCTCGGGCTCGTCGGTTATGGGCCCGCCGCGCTTTTGCTTGAGCGGGTGGTCCTTTGGCAAGTGCGGATAACAAAATTGGGTGCCCTTAACCAGCCTAGTGGAGCCGCACGGCTTACCGTCCCGCTTGGTGCCCTGGCAATGAGTGACGGGGGCCAGCGCGGGGGGCGCCTGCTGATCATCGGTTCCTGGCGTTTGGCTGCCGTTGATTTCTTCTGTCATTTCAGCCTCCTACCGCTCCACAGCGGCTTTTTGCTTGGCATATTCCTGTTCAGACATCCCGAACCCCCGAGCCACCTTTTGCTCTTCGGCGGTCAGGGTGACCCTGACCGGACCCTGAGGGCTGCCCAAATTGCCGGGCTCCACCGCTGGGGCCGCGGGTTTTGCCGGAGCGCTGGGCGCGGCCGGGGGTGGCGGGTTGTTAAGGTCCGGCGTCGCGGGGGCGGCCGGCGGCGGGTCCTGGGGCTTCACGCCAAATTTTTCCTCAGTCAACCTCTTCACCTCCTGGAAGCGTTCGGCCACCGGTCTTTCAGCCCACTCCGGGTGCGCGGACAACGATATGTCCAGATTGGTGGCGTAAGCGGTCATGGCATCGGGCGCACTGCCATCCTCGGGCGGGTTGAACCACTCAGTCTCCGCTATGAACTTGTCAGCCGCCCCCTTGAACTCCGGGCTGGGCCCCTGGGGCTGCTGCCCCTGCCCCTGCCCCTGGGGCTGGGCCGGGGGCGGGGGTTGCACGGCCTCTGCCTGGGCCACCCGGATATCGAACTCCAGCTTGCGGATATCCCGCTCGATATCCACCTCCCTGGAATAGTCCAGGTCTTCCTTGGCCTTGACCTTCTGGACCTCCAGTTCGCCCAGCCGGGTCTGCATGCTCTCAATCTTGTCCGCCTGCTCGTCGCGCTGCTGCCCCTGGGCCAAGGTGGTGACCGCGTCCACCGCCTGGGTGGTGGTGCGCTCCATGCTTTCGAACAACTTCTGGTTGTGGTCCCTCATACCGCTCATGGTGTCCCTGAGACCGGCGATTTCCGTCTCCAGGCTCTCCACCTTGGCCTCCGCCCCCTTCATGCGGCCATAGACGCTCTTGAACCTGGGGTGGTCCGACTGCGGGCCGTCGCCCGGCTGTTCCGGCTTGTCTTCATCCTGCCCGGGGTCCGGGGGCAGTTCCTCGGTTTGCACCTCCACCTGCTGGTCTGGCGCCGGGGGCGGGGTCTGCACCTCAATTTCTGGTTGCTGTTCGCCACTCATACGCACACCTCCTTAGAACTCCATGTCCGGGTCCTTGATCTTGCCCAGAATGTCCTCATCGTTCATGATCCGGTATTTGCGGCCGTCGATGGTGGCCCACATGCCCGAATACCGGCCGTAGTAGACCAGGTTGCCCTCTTGTACCCACTGGTCCACGTCTTCGCCGCAGGCCACCACGTAGCCCGTGTTGGTCTGCATTTCCTTGGAAGTTTCGGCCACGATGATGGAGCCCACTTGCTCCACCTCCCGCTCCACCACCACCAGGCGCCGGCCATAAGGCTCCAGCTTGCAGGCCTCAATCTCAGCCTTCACGTCTATGGGCTTGAACTTAACCTCCGCCACTTGCCGCCTCCTTGTGCAGGTTCTCAGCCAAATGGATCGCTTCAGCTATGCCAGTGCACTCATCCAATAGGGCGCGCCACTTTTCGCGGGGCTGGTTCACATAGCCGTCCATTTTGCTTTGCCGCAGCCCGTAGAGCCTGCCGATCATCTCCTTGGTCTGCGGCATGCTCCGCCACTCTTTCCACTCATCCGGGGTGACATCAATCCTGGTTTCCACCACTTCGCCCTCCTATTGCGCGGGTGTCGCCAGCCGGGGCCCCTGCCCCATCACGGCGGCCTTGACCATTTTTTTCTCGTTGTCCTTGGCCGCCAGGTACAGGGCCGCCACCGTGGCCTGGATATGTTGGTCTAAAAGTTTGCGGCCCTCCGGGGTAAGCTCCCTGAACAGCCGGTCTTCCTTGCGTTCGCCAACCATGTTGCCCTCGGCATCCTCGATGGGGTCTCCCCGGAAGGACCGGTGCATCTCCAGGTGCCAAGCGTGATCCTGTTGGGGCAACACGTTGGCCGGTTGCTCCATAAAAAATCCCGCGTTTTCTTCCTCCGGGCTAAGGTCTGGCGGCGGCGGGGGCGGCTGCAAAAGCTCCTCCGCGTTCTCCACATCCAGGGCCTTGTACAGCCGCATGGTGGCTTTGTAGTTGGCCTCCATGTTGTTGGCGGTCAGGGGATTGGAGCGCACGTCCTGCACCAGCACTTGGTTTCGGGCCACCTTCTCAGCCCGGCTGATGATGGTGGGGTCGCTTACCGGTTGCACGTTGTCATCGCTTACAAAATCCGCCCGGCCAATGGGTTGCGCCGGTTGGCTCATATCCGGCACATTGCCCTGGCCCAACACCCGGAAATACAGCTCTTCATCCAAAAAGATGCTGTTGAGCCGGTACATCTTCTGCAGTTCCTTCTTGAACGCCCGGTGAATGCGCTTGTGGATGGCGCTGAACACCTTGCGGCCCTCTTCCAACAGGGCCAGCACCGTGGTGGCCGGGGTGTCGCTGGCTGGCATCTGCCCGGTCATGGTCTCTGAAACCGAACTCACCCGCTCCACGTACTCGAACAGCAGGCCCAGCACCGCGTACAGGGTGTTGTTGGGCCCCTTGAAGTCGAAATTCCAAATGGCTTTGCGGATGTCATCCACGTTGGCAGTGATGCTCTGATAAACACCGTGTTCAAACTCCAGGTCACCGGCCTTCATGCCCGCCCGGCCAAGCATGAAGCCGCCTTGCTTGTTGGCCAAAGAGCCGGCGTCTATCACCTCGTTGATAATGCCGTTGGCCGCCTCATTCAGGTGCCTGATCAGGATGCCGAAGCCCAGGCCGTAATATCCCTCCGGGTTGGGCAGGAAAACATAGTGGGTCCAGTATTCCACCACCTGGCCCTGGTGGGTCCTGGGGGTGATGCGCACCACTTTCTCGGTCTCAAAGTCCACGGTCACCACATAGGGCTCAGCCACGCCGTCGCCGTCCAGATCCCACTCCCGGTGCTGCTCCAAGACGATGCGCGGCTGGTCGTGCTCGATACCGCTTTCTTGGGTGCCCTGGGCGTCGTCCACTTCATCCTGCAAGGCTGAGTCCAGGGTTTCGGTGCCCGGGTCCAGGTCCCAAGCCTCGCGCACATAGATTCCCTTGGCCACCCGCTTGCGTATCTCGCTCACCCGCAAGCGCAATATATGGGTGACCCTAGCGGCGTTCTCGATGTCGCGCACTCCGTAGTTCACCACCACGTCCATGCTGGACACATATTGCGAAACCGTTTGCTGGCGCTCCGGGTCCCAAAAGGTCTTGCGGTGCACGTCACCCACCAAAGGTAGCTGCATCAAGGACTTGTCCATTTCCTCTTCAAAATTGGGCATTTTGTAGAGAATGTCATAATCCATATACTTGCCCACCCGCTCGGCGCGAGGTATGTCCTCGTCACCGACCGGATACACCTTCGCCACCTCTTTGGGCGGGATCAGGGCGTCATAGGCCCGGGCGTGGAACTGCAGGGCCGAGACCGTCAGCAGGGGCAAACAGATGTTCGCGCAGTTCGGCCAGGGCTCGTTTTTGGGCGGCATGTGCCCGGTGAACAGCCGGTGATAGGCCCCGGCGTTGGCCTCCCATTCCGAGCGGCTGCCCAGGTCGGTCTCGAATTCCTCCACCACGTACTGGCCGATCTCGCGCAAAATCTCGGGGCCGGTCTTCAGGGTCTTTTCATCCAGGTAGGATGGGAAGGCCTGATCGCCCACCTCCTGGACCATGGGCGCCAGATTGATTATTTCCTCGGGGACATCAAAGGCCATGGCCTCTCTCCATGCACCGCCACCAACTCCTATTAATATCCGGCCGCGCTAAACGATTCGCGGCTTCTGGGCCGGCGCCGGGGCCGGTCGTCTTCATCCTCCATCTCGTACCATTGCGTGTCCCGCAAAACGTTGCGGTAAAGGCACTCGGTGAAATCGTCGTTGTCCTTCTCCGGCAAATGGGTATCCGGGTCAAAGGTATAGTTCTCCACCTGCTCAATGGTGTGCACGCAATCATGAAAGAAAAAAAGCGCGGGCATTTTGTTTTCGGTCATCAACAAGTCTTGGGTCATGGCGATGCCATTGTCCTTGTCCTTGCTGCCCACCCCCACCACATACCCAAAGGCGTTGAAATGTCGCCCCAGCTTGTCGAAGACCGTGTAGTCGTGTACCGAGTCTCCCTTGGCCAGCGGGTCAACCTGAATGGGGGTCTCCACCCGGTAATGCCGCTCCCGGATCAGCCGCACAATGGTGTCCACCAAAACCTTGGGGTTGCATTTGATTTTGATTTCATCCACCACATATTTGAAATTCAGGGGGTCGGTGGCCATAAAACTCACCGCCCAGGGCTTGGCCGGATGGAAATCAATTTGAATGTCCACCAGCCAATCCAGGGGTACGTCAAAGCGTTCTTTGATATGCGTGTCCCTGTCGAATTGCGGGTAGACCAGGCCGGAAAGAAAGGACGGCTTGCCATAAAGCCTGGCCTGTTTTTCGTCTTCGGTTAAGGTCTTTTCAAACTGATCAATGCCCTCTTGGGTCACCCCGTAGCCCAAGTTGTCGTAAATGGTGGCCTCGATGTTAAACACGGTTTCATCCACCGTGCCGTCAGGGTTCCTGGCCTTGATCACCTCCCGGTGAATCCAGGCCTCTTTCAACAGGGTCATGCCGAAGTATTCACGCCCCTGACGGTCAACTAGCCCGCGGGCGCAGGCCACGCGCACGTCCCGCTTGGGCGGCTCGTCGTAATAAATGAAATCGCCGTCCCAGCCTTCAAATAAATCACTTTCCTGCTTGTTGCTCATGATCTCGATGGTGGAGCCGGTGAGGACATCGGTCCAAAAGGCGTTGACGCCCACGTTATTTTTCTTTTTTTTCACCGGACGGCTTTTGGGCCACCACTCAACCAGCTTGGGCTCAATCACTGTTTTAATGTGCTTTTCCCAGTCCTGGCCAACGATTCGCACTTTTCGGGGGTATTTGTGGGGAAAGCGCAATATCTTGGAGGGGTCCCAGGGATAATGACCGCAAACCACGGCGATAGTCAGCCATATGCCGGTGGTGGACTTTGCCGACCTGTTGCCTCCGGTGTAGGCGAAAACCTTTTTGGCGAAGTTCAAGAACACTTCAAGCATGGCCCCCTGCTTGGGGTTGGGGCGGCGGGGAACAAACATGACGGCGTTCTCCCGCTCCATCTGCTCGATCTCCTGGCCGGCTTTGAAGGCGCCAAAATCCGCCTCCCGGTAGAGCCGCCGTAGTTCGTCTACGTCGTCAATCTGATCTATGTTTTGCAGATCGATCACGCCTATTCTTCCGCCTCCACAGGCTGGCTCCAGTCGCCCCACATATCCCAGAGGTTTTCCCGGTTGTAGGCATACAGCAGCTTGACCTTTTTCACGATCTTGCTCAGCCTCACGGGCTTGCGGAAATCTCCATGATCAAAAGGCAATTTAAACGGATTGCTGAAAACCAATGGGTCCTCAGGGTCATCCCAATACACCACCACGTTGTGGCGCTCCCAGCGCGGCGCTGGCGTGGTGGCACCCGGTGTCCACTTGGGGCCACCGGTATTGACCCACATGTTCATCAGGGTCACTTCATCCTGCCCAAAACCCTTCTGCCAGGCCTCCGCGCCCTTTCTGTGGCCGTATACGTCACAATCCCCCTCAATCGCAACAAGGGCATCCTTTTCAGTGAGAAGACCGGAGGTGCGAGTGAACTTAATTTTTTTATTTACGTTTTTATTGATAGCGAACAAGTCCGAAAGGTCACCGCCATTGCCCGTGACCTCAGGATATCCCGCCGCCTTGTTCCTTGACTGCCAATCTCGTATTTGATCGGCAAATGACTCAGGCAAAGGATTGACCCGATGTGAAAACCCAAGATTGCTCATGCCCGTACCGTGCCCACCTCACACCCCGTAATGCCAATTGATCTTGGCCAAAAACGGGAACTCCAACAGCCGCAATTCCCTTTCCCTTATGGCCGCCATCTCGGCATAGGCCTTTTCATAGACTTCATCCGGCAGGGGCTTAATATTGTGGGGATGATCCGGCCAAAAAACGCCCCGCCAGTCCACGGCAAGCCGGTGTTCCTCAAAACGGCGCCGGAAAACAGGCGGGTTCATGGCCCGCACCCCCAAGGAAGCCTGGGGCCAACGACTTTTTTGATCAGTCCGACGTGGACTTTCGTCACAGCCCGGGCCATGCTACGCCCGAATTCAGCCCCCTTTTTGGCCTCAGCGGTCAGCATTTTATCTACTTCCTCAAAGTAGCTTGACCCTATGGTCGCAAAGTCACTTTCGGTTAGGTCGCGCTGGCAGTTTGCTTTGCTGAGGTCAAGAAGGTGTTTAGAGGCCATGGCGAAACACCTCCATGATCTGGCGCGAGGTTTCTTGCTGAATCGTAATCAACCGTTCTATCAACCCCTGCAGCAGCCGTTGAGCCGCTTCGGGGTCGGTCTCCGCAAGCCGCCTAGTCGCCTCAGCCGCTTTTTCCCACAACTCGTCATTCATCGCCGCCACCTCGCACCACCTGCGGCAAAAGGCAGAAGTCGGGAAAGCCGACGATCCCGGCTGGAATATAAAGCCTGGAAACCAAATCGGGGTGAGAACAAAGCGTTAGGGCGTTGTGACTACAGGCACCACAACCCGCAATTACATTGTCGGCGTCAACCCGCAAGCCCATCACGGCATAAATGGGCTCACCAACCTCTATCTCCGGACAGCGCTTGGCCTCAAGCTTTTCGGCATGCTGCAATACGTCAGCCCGCCGATAAAGCTCGTAAAAAATCTCCATGCGATAACCCGCCCCGGGATGTCCTAAATATTTCTCCAAAAGGCCGGGAAGGGTTAATTTTTCAAGCTCGGTACCCATAACCACCACCTCCTTGCGTCACCTAGGGCCTTCATCGCCGTCCTCTAAGGGACAATGGTCAGGGAAATAGGCGGGACTGGGGCACGCGATGCCGGTGGCAATGCAAAAGTATTCCCCCACCGGCAAACCAATCTGCCATTCGCGCTGGGGGCAGAGACGCGGCCCCTCTATAAGAACCGTTTTCAGCTTTTGAACCCATCCGCCGCCGGAAAGCAACGCATCATTCACCTCCCTGGGCCCGGGCTTAATGTCGGCAAAGGGGCCTAGTTCCTTCCTCAGCTTCTCCAAAGTGGCCTCTGCCCGAGCCAAACGGCCTTTGGTTTCCTGATGGGCCACGCGCTCCAAGGCAAGATCGTTGCTCAACCGCTGAACATCCAAAATGTTTCGCCAGTCACCGCCTGTACACACCTCGCCACCTCCTTTTAGACCGTCGCGATAAAATGAGAAGGGTTCTCATGGCGAAACCCCTTTGGAAAATTTGTAGTCAGGGGGGGAACTATGGTATGTTTGGAATCGCATTGCCCCCCCCCCCTTCGCAGAACCACGAGCATTCACTGGGCAGAACGGGCTTAATGTCGCATAACACACAAACTGTAAACTTGGCGTACGTTCTGGATAGTTCATTACTAACAGACCCTTAAGCCATTAACAGGAATAAGTACCAAGATTATGCGGGGGCTGTTTTGCCTCATATTGCGTTATCGCTCAATTCTGGCCCACCGGATTGATACCCATCAGGCCCAGGCTCCATGTCGATAATTTCCTCTTGTTCGCCAGGCTGATCAGGATCGGCGCCCAGCTCTATCAACCGTTGCCTTATTTTCTGCGCCGCCCGGGCCTGCTGCTGGCGCTCCTTGCTCACAGCCTCGTACTGCACCATTACGTCAACGTTTTCAGTACTTAAGCCAGACTCCAGTCGCCTAGCATTGTGTATCTGCTGGAAGGCATAGGCCAAATTGTTGACGCTGGCCTTTTTGAGGCGCCCGGGGTCAAGCATATGACCTATCAGCACCCTCTCCGCGCCCCTGAGCATGCTGACCATGTTTGAGTGATATGCTTGGTTGGCTTCGGGGTCATCTATTAGGCCCAAAACCTCGTTTATCCGGTCATATACGGTTGATTTGGGAACCCCAAGCTTGTCGGCTATTTCCTGGTAGGTGAGGTTACGGCGGAGGCGGAGCCTTACTGCCTTGACCAAATCGAGATTGTTTACAGGCTTATCCGAGAGGCTGTTGTTTGCGGTTGCCTGTTCTGGCATGAATTGCCCCAGATATAGGTTTGGCCGATTGGCCTGATTGAAATAACCTATATCAGGGTTGATGAGGCGTCGTCAAGTGGTGATTTTTGGGAAGACTTGATTTATCGTATCCCGCCCTCCTATGGGTAATGATAGATTATGCTGATAACTGGTTTGTCAAGTATTTTTTTTGTTGGTTGTTTTTGTTGGGCATTTCGATGGGGCATTTTTCCCCACTTGCAGTGAATGGTTGTTCATTTCACTTGCCGGCCACGACCGCCCGACGTTGTGCTGGACCAGATTAGCTAGGTTGTTGCTACGGTTGTATATGCCACCGTCATATTGACCACCGCATTTCGGGCAATACCCTATGTCACCCCTCCATTGTTTTGTCACTCTTTGTCCTCGCCATCATATTGGTCCCCGCAGCCCACGCTTATGTGGCTAAGGAAGTTCCCGTTTGATTTTCGTTGCTTTCTCAGGGGTTCCGCGATCAAGTTCATCTAAACGACACAATACCTGAGGCAAGGCTTCTTTTGCCACCACTTCTGCAAAGTCTTGGTCCATGTTTCCCTTGGCTGCCTGTCGGCACCATAGCCAAAGGCCTTCCCGCGCTTCTTTTGTTAGCCAGCCCTTAGCCATAACTGTCAGCCTCCTACTCCGCATCCTCCAGGGGGCACCATGACGGGATTGTGCCCGGGTCAAGAATGTTGCCTAAAGAGCCCCCGCCAATTTGCTCCCTATATTTCGCCGAACAAACCCCCATGGCCTGGTTGAATTTTGGGCAATCGCCACAGACCTTTATTACCACCACCTTGCGGGGTTTGGGCCTTACTAGCCCCTTCTCTGCCTGTAGCTCCCTAATGGTCGCCGCCTGGACGCTGATGGTTTTCAGCATTTCCTGTGGACAGCGCTTTCTAATCTCTTCCTTCTGCCTCGCCACCTCGCGGGCCAGGTCGGCTATCATGCGGCGCTCTTGTCCGTCAGGACGCTCCAAGCACTCAGGGATTACATACGACACACCATCTTCGTTAAACACCACACACCCGTCCCCGACTATTTGAAAAGCACCCATTTCAATTACCTTGGTTTTCATCACCCACCTCCTAGTCGGGCAGCGGGGCTGACGGGCCCCGTCGCAAAGCGGACCAATGCCTTACGAGGGGGTAAAAACGCCCAGCAACCCCGCCGCCCATGGCTTAGCCGCCCAAAAAATCTTCTAAGTTGCTTTCGGCCCGCCGAAGCGTGCGGTTAAGATCGGCCAGCCGCCCGCTCATTCTGGTTAGAAAATCTCCTGCCTCAGGTGGCGACTCTCCTGGATCACCTTTGTCCTTTGCGGGGATTAACCCTGCGGATAAGTTTTCAATCCTGGTTGACAGAGACATCGATTCACCCACCATATCCAGAAGCCCGTTAGTCCCCGTACTTTTTGCGGTATTAACAGTTTCCATCTCTCTCTCCTTTCCTTGGTTTTCACGACTCAAACAGCGCCCCCTGGCGCTCTTGTTTCTCAGCCTCTTCCATCTGGCGCTGTATGCGCTCTATATTTTCCAAGCAGAATTCTGGGGTGAACCACCCGCGCTCAGCCGCGTTGTAGAAGCCCTGGGCCCGGTCTTTAAGTTCCTCAAGCGTGGGATTGTCCATACATCTCACCCTGCGGCGAAGGATCGCCGCCCCGGTCTTCAAAGCGTGTGTATTCAGCAAAGAACGACAAGTACAACTTTCCCTTGCGCCCCATCTTGTTTTTAGCCACCCCCACCTCACAAATACGCGGATCGGCAGAAATATCGTATTCTACCGGCCGATACAAAAACAAAATTACATGGGCGTCCTCTTCAAGCGTGCCCGAGCCGCGAAGGTCCGGCAGAATGGGCCGCTTGTTGTCGCGCTTTTCCAAGCTACGGTTCAGTTGGCTTAAGATGACCACAGGTATTTTTAGATCCATGGCCAAGCGTTTAAGGGCCCGGCTCATGCGGGTTATTTCCTCGTGCTCCGTCCTTTCTCCGCGCTCTCCCTGTTGTATAAAGTCAAAAACAACAAGACTTAAGCTGGAGGCGGCCCACAAAGCCTTGGCCTTTGCCATCAGCGGTTGCACCGGCAGGCCGCCGCGGCAAAACCAGTACAGCGGAACCCCTTCAAGGCGTGAACGGAATTGGCGGACCGCGTTTGCCTGTTTCGCAGGCACCCGCCCCTGTGTCCACTGCTCTGTGTCTATTCGCAAACGCGAACAAATCAGCCGTCCTGTCATGTCCTCTGAAATTTCCTCGGTAGAGCCATAAAGCGCGGTGTTTTTCAGATCGAGAGCATTGTGGCCGGCCAAATTAATAGCAAAAGCTGTTTTGCCCATGCTCGGCCTTCCGCCAATCAAATACACCTTGCCGGGCCAAAGGCCGCCGCCTAGGAAATTATCCAGCGCCTGGAACCCAGTAGGAACAGCATTTGGGTTGCGCTTCATGGTTTGGCGCTGCTCAAATTCCTCAAGTGTGGTTTCCATGGCTTGGGACACGACAACCAAATCCGTGCCCCCTGCCGCAGACGCCGCCGCCTGGTTGATTTGCTGCTGGGCTTCCTCCAGCACGGTTTCCGCGTCCGCGCCGTTGCCGTGCACTAGCTCCAAAAT
>JANQFN010000473.1 GCA_028277825.1 Desulfarculaceae bacterium | reverse complement strand
TGCGCAGTTGGGACAGGTCTTCGCTCAAAGGGTTCATCAGCCTGACCACCCGGCGGCGGGGGTCGTCCTCCGCCAGGCCCAGACGCTGGTTGGCCTCGGGGTGGGCGAAGGAATAGGTGATGGCCTCGTCCAGGCCCTGGGCGGTCATGGCGTCGCGCGCCTTGGCCCTGAGCCGCTGGGGCCAGGGCCGGGCCCGGGCGGTGAGGCTGGCCTTGGGCATGGCGGCCGGGATGTTGTTGTAGCCTTTCATGCGGGCCACTTCCTCGGTCAAATCCACCGGCCGCTCCAGATCGGTGCGCGCCGCCGGCGGCCGCACCACGATGTGGTCGTCACTGTCGCCGGGCTCCACTTCCAGGCCCAGGCGCTTAAGCGGCGACACCACCTCCTCCCTGCTCAGGGGCAGGCCCAGATAGGCGGCGGCGCGCTTGACGCTCAGCTCCAGGCGGGGGGCTTCATAGGGCACCGGATAGGCGTCGATGATGCCCGGCGCCACCTTGCCCCCGGCCAGTTGGGCCATCAACAGGGCGGCCCGGTGGCAGGCGCGGGCGCAGCCGGACAGGTCGATGCCCCGCTCGAAGCGGTAGCTGGCCTCGGTGGAAAGCCCCAGGCGCTTGGAGGTGCGGCGGATGGACAGCGGATCGAAAAAGGCGCTCTCGATCAAGACTTCGGTGGTGTCTTCTTCCACCTCGCTGTTGAGGCCACCCATCACCCCGGCCACGGCCACCGAACCCTGGCCGTCGCAGATCATCAGGGTGTCTTGGGACAAGAGGCGCTCCTGGCCGTCCAAAGTGAAGAACTTCTCGCCCGGCTCGGCCAGGCGCACCACGATCTTGCCCTGGGCCAGGTGCTGGAAGTCAAAGGCGTGCAGGGGCTGGCCCATCTCCATGAGCACGTAGTTGGTCACGTCCACCACGTTGTTGATGGGGCGCACTCCGCAGGCCAGGAGACGGTCGCGCAGCCACAGGGGCGAGGGCGCGATCTGGACCTCCTTGAGCAGGCGGGCGGCGTAACGCGGGCAGCCCTTGGTGTCGATCAGCTCCACCGAGGCCTGGCCCTTTATGGGCTCGCCCTCCTCGTGGGGCTCTATGGGAGGCATGGTCAAGGGCAGGTTCAACAGGGCGGCCACGTCGCGGGCCACGCCCAGGATGCTCAGGGCGTCTCCCCGGTTGGGGGTGACGCCGATCTCCAGCACCTCGGTCTCCAGGTTCAGGGCCTCGGCCAGGGCCAGGCCCGAGGCCAGGTCCCCGGCCAGCTCCATGATGCCGCTGTGGTCCTCGGAAAGCCCCAGGTCGCGCTCCGAACAGAGCATGCCCAAACTTTCCACGCCGCGGATCTCGGCCGCCTTGACCTCCAACTCTTGCTCACCCAGCATGGCCCCCACTTGGGCCAGGGGCGAGATCATGCCCGGGGCCAGGTTGGGCGCGCCGCAGACCACGGTGTGGCTCCGGCCTCCGCACTCCACCGTAGCCAGTTGCAGACGGTCGGCGTTGGGATGGGGCTCCACGGAGATGACCTTGGCGGTCACCACCTTGATCAGGCCGGTGAGACGGTTGACCACCGCCTCCACCTCCAGGCCACCGTCGGTCAACAGGTCGGCCAACTCCCCGGCGGAGAGGTCGAAATCCACGAATTCACGGAGCCACTTGAGTGGTACCAGCATTGGCGACTCCTAAAACTGGCGCAGGAAACGAAGGTCGTTGTCGTAGAACATCCTGAGGTCGTTGATACCCCACTTGAGCATGGCGATGCGCTCGATGCCCATGCCGAAGGCGAAGCCGGTGACTTCGTCGGGATCGTAACCCACGTTGATGAACACGTTGGGGTCCACCATGCCCGAGCCCAAAATCTCCAGCCAGCCGGTCTGGCTGCACACCCGGCAGCCGCCGCCGCCGCAGACCACGCAGCCGATATCCACCTCGGCGCTGGGCTCGGTGAAGGGGAAGAAGCTGGGCCGGAAGCGCACCGGCACCTCCGGCGAGAAGAACTGATGCACGAAGTCGATCAGCACCCCCTTCAAATGGGCGAAGGAGATGTCCTCACTCACCATCAGGCCCTCCACCTGGTGGAACATGGGGGTGTGGGTGGCGTCGGAATCGCGGCGGAAGGCCTTGCCCGGGGCCACCACCCGGATCGGCGGCGGGGTGTTTTCCATCACCCGGATCTGAGAGGTGCTGGTGTGGGTGCGGAGCACCACCTGCTCTTCCACGTAGAAAGTGTCCTGCATGTCCCGCGCCGGGTGGTCCGGCGGCATGTTCAGGGCCTCGAAGCAGTACCAGTCCAGCTCCACCTCGGGGTATTCCACCACCGTAAAGCCCATGCGCTCGAAGATGGCCAGGATGGCGCGCTCGGTCTGGGTCACCGGGTGCAGATGGCCCCGGCGGGGCTTGATGCCGGGCAGGGTGACGTCCACCCCGGCGGTCACCGCCGGGCCCTGCGCCCGGCCGGCCAGAGAAGCCTCGGCCTGGGCCAGGGCGGCCTCCAGCTTCTTTTTGATCTGGTTGGCCGTCTGGCCAAAGGCGGGGCGTTCTTCGGCCGGCAGGCTGCCGGTCCGGCGGAGCAGCAGAGTGAGTTCGCCCTTGCGGCCCAGGTAGCGCACCCGGAGCTGTTCCAGTTCAGCGCCGTCCGCCGCGGCCGCAATATCGGCCAGGGCCGCCTCACCAGTGGCTTTGAGCTCTTCTAGCATGTCACCGCCGGACGCCTAAGCTAGGCGCTTTTGGCCAGCGCGACCACCGCGGCGAAACCGGTCGGATCGCTGACGGCCAGGTCGGAGAGCACCTTGCGGTCCAGGGCGATCTTGGCCTTGTTCAGCCCGTTGATCAGGCGGGAGTAGCTCATGCCCTGCTCGCGGGCCGCGGCGTTGATGCGCACGATCCACAGCTTCCGGAACTGGCGCTTTTTGACCTTGCGGTCGCGGTAGGCATAGGCCAGGGAGCGGCCCACGCTGTCATGGGCGGTGCGGTAGAGTTTGCGGCGCCCGCCCACATAGCCTTTGGCCATCTTGAGCACCTTTTTGCGCCGGCGCCGGGCCTTGTTTCCGCGTCTTACTCGAGACATTTTTTCTCAACTCCTAATAAAGCGCCTCCCTAAAGGTTGGGCAGCAGGCGCTTGATTCCTTTGACGTTGCTCTCGTCCACCATGCCGCGTTGCCTCAGGCCCCGCTTGCGCTTGGTGGTCTTCTTGGTCAGGATGTGGCTGGCAAAGGCCTTGTTGCGCTTGATCCGGCCGCTGCCGGTCTTTTTGAAGCGCTTGGCCGCAGCCCGGTTGGTCTTGATCTTGGGCATACTTCTGGCTCCTGCTATTGGCCCCGGGGGCGGCTATTAAAAACAGACCGCGCCCTACTTGGGCGAGATGAAAACGTGCATGAAACGGCCCTCCCTGCGGGGAGTGCCGTCGGGCTGGCCCACGTCGGAAAGCTCCTCTATAACCCTATCCAGCAGATCCACGCCCAGGTTGGTGTAGGCGATCTCCCGGCCCCGAAACTGGACCGTGATCTTCACCCGGTTGCGGTCGCCCAAAAACTTGCGGGCGTTGCGCATCTTGAAGCCAAAGTCGTGGTCCTCGATCTTGGGCCGCATCTTGACTTCCTTCACCTGGGTGAAGCTCTGGCGCTTTTTGGCCTCCTGGGCCTTCTTGGCCTGCTGATACTTGTACTTGCCGTAGTCCATCACCCGGCAGACCGGGGGATCGGCGTTGGGCGCCACCTCCACCAGGTCCAGGCCGGCGTCGTCGGCGATGTCCAGGGCTTGCTCCAAGGGAACCACGCCCACCTGCTCACCGTCCGCGTCCACCAGGCGCACCGTGGCCGACCTGATCTGGTTGTTTACCCTCACACGCTGTTGCTTGGCTATGACCCTCTCCTCCTCAAATATAGCCTTTTTCGCGGGCGTCCGGGCCTTGTGCCCGCGCCCCTTGTCACACCCGGCGGCCTAGGCCCCGGGTTGGTCTTCTTCTTTGTGGCGCAGCCGCTCCAAAGGTTCGGCCGCTTCGGCTTTCAACAGCTCGATGAACTCCTGAATACCCTGGGCGGGCAGATTCTTGCCGCTTTTCAGGCGCGGGGTGAGGGTTTGCTCCTCCACCTCGCGGTCGCCCAGGATCACCATATAAGGCACCTTCATCAACTGGGCCTCGCGTACCTTGGCGCCCAGCTTTTCGTTCTTCAAATCCACCTGGGCCCGGAAACCGGCGTCCAACAGGGCCCGGTGGATATCCTTGGCCCAATCATCGGCCCGTTCGGTCACGGTCAGCACCCGCACCTGCTCCGGGGCCAGCCAGAGGGGGAAGGCCCCGGCGTAGTGCTCGATCAGCACCCCGATGAAGCGCTCGATGGAGCCCAGGATCACCCGGTGCAGCATCACCGGCCGCTTGGCCTCGCCGTTGGGGTCGATGTAGGTCAGATCGAAGCGCTCGGGCAGAGTGAAGTCACACTGGATGGTGGCGCACTGCCAGGAGCGCTTCAGGGCGTCGGTGAGCTTCACGTCGATCTTGGGGCCGTAAAAGGCGCCGTCGCCCTGGTTGATCTCATACTCCCGTCCGCTGGCCTCCAGGGCCTGGCGTAGGGCGTCGGTGGCCCGCTCCCAGTCCTGGTCGCTGCCGATGGATTTCTCCGGCCGGGTGGACAGCTCCAGGGAGTAGTCAAAGCCGAACAGGTCCATGAAGTCGGTGACGAAGCTCATCACGCCCAGGATCTCATTCTCCACCTGGTCCGGCCGGCAGAGGATGTGGGCGTCGTCCTGGGTGAAGGCCCGCACCCGGGTCAGCCCATGCACCACGCCGGATTTCTCGTGGCGGTGCACGGTGCCCAGCTCGAAGTACCTCAGAGGCAGGTCGCGGTAGGAGCGCAGCTTGGACTTGTAGATCAGCATGTGGGCCAGGCAATTCATGGGCTTGATGCCGTAAGCCACTTCGTCCACTTCGGTGAAGTACATGTTCTCGCGGTAGTTGTCGAAGTGCCCCGAGCGCTCCCACAGCTCACGCTTCAACAACTGCGGTCCCTGCACCATGTCATAGCCGCGCCTTAGGTGCTCCTTTTTCTCCAGGTCCTCGATCAGGGTCCTTAAGATCATGCCCTTGGGGTGCCACACCACCATGCCAGCCCCGATCTCCTCGTGAAAGGAGAACAGGTCCAACTCGCGGCCCAGTTTGCGGTGGTCGCGCTTCTTGGCCTCCTCGATCAGGTTCAAATGGCGCTTGAGGGCCTTGCGGTCGAAAAAGGCGGTGCCGTAGATGCGGCTGAGCATGGGACGCTTTTCATCGCCCCGCCAATAGGCCCCGGCCACGCTGGTCAGCTTGAAGGCGCCCACCCGGCCGGTGCTGGGTATGTGGGGGCCGCGGCACAGATCCACGAAATCGCCCTGCTGGTAGATGCCCACCTCATCCTCGTCCAGCTCGTCGATCATCTCCAGCTTGAACTCTTCATCCTGATCGGCGAAGAAATCATGGGCCCGGGCTTTGTCCCAGTGGTCGGCCACAAAGGGCTCATTGGACTTGATGATCTCGGCCATTTTATCTTCGATGAGGGGCAGGTCCTCGGGGGTGAAGGCCCGCTCATAGGCGAAATCGTAATAAAAACCGTCTTCTATGGCCGGCCCGATGGCCACCTTGACCCCAGGGAACAACTGGCGCACCGCCTCGGCCATGATGTGGGCGGTGGAGTGCCTGAGCACCTCCAGGGCCTCGGGATCATCGGGCAGCACCGGCTCCAACTCCATGCCGGGCTCCACCGGTGCGGACAGGTCCAATAGCCGCCCATTGGCGCGGGCGGCGATGGCCCGCTTGGCGGCCTTGGAGTTCTTGGCGGCCAGCACCTGGGCCGCGCTGGTGGCCTCTGTAGCGCTGTTTGTCATTTCCGGAGCCAAAACAAACACATCCCCATTAGCCCGCAAACCGCCCCCCCAGCCGCTAAATCCGGCCGCTGTTGGAGCCCGTTTTACAGGCCGGGCTGGTAGGCACGCCGGGATTTGAACCCGGGACCTCCACCGTGTCAGGGTGGCGCTCTCCCCCTGAGCTACGTGCCTGAAAATGAAACCTTCTTCTACCAGCAGCATCCCTAACTGTCAAGCCGCATCAACGGTTTGCGCCACTTCCGCCGCTCCCCGGGGAAGGGGCCGCCGGGGTGGTTGCCGGGGTGCTTGCCGGAGCAGTCGCCGGGGCCGGAGCCGGGGTGCCAGCCGGGGCTGTTTTGGGCGCCGCCGCGGTTCCCGGGCGCGTGGCCGGGGTCATGCTGCCCTGTTTGGGTATCAGGACCACGTCCATGCGCGTGGGCGAGGCCTCCACCACGTTGACCAAAAAGTCGCCATAGTTTTGCACCAGAAGCTTGTCGGCCAAGGCCGAGGCCGAGCCGGAGATGGCCAGCTTGAGCATCGCCCGGCCCGGACCCACCGACACGCGGGTCATGCGGGTGACGTTCTCGGCCAAAGAGGTCAACACCCGCTCGAAGCGGTAGAGCTGGGCCAGGGAGCGCACCCCGGTCACGGTCAGTAAGATCTCGTTTTCAGTGGGCATCGCCGCTGAATCGCTGGCCGCGATCTGGGCCATGAGGTCGCGCACCGCCGACTCCACCGTGGCCAGCACCACCTGGCGGGCCTCGCGGGGGGGCGTGGTGTGATACACCGGGCCGTCGGCCTCCACCAGGGCGATCTGGCGGCTGGTGACGGTGTCCAGGGCCAAAAGCTGCACCAGGGGCGAGGGATAGACGTGCTCCGGGGTGACCAGGGGGAAGGTGCGCACGCTGCCCACGATCACCAGCTTGGCCCCGGCCTGGCGGGCGATCTCCAGGGCGTGGGCTTCATTGAGCACCGGATGCCTGAGGTGGGGGGTCAAAATGGCTTTGAGGGGCTTGGGGTCGATCATCTTGATGCCCAGGGCCTTGAGAACCTTGACCATGGGGGCCGGGGCCGGCGGCGCGCCGGGCAGGCCGGACCACCAGTACACTGGGGGCCGGCCCGGTGCGGCCTCCTCGGAGACCATCACCAGCACCGCGCCCACGTGGGCGGTGGGCATCTTGAGCGCCGCCCGGATCAGGGCGCGGGAGAGCGCCTTGTCGTCCACCGTGACTGATACCAGGGCCAGATAGGAGGCGCCGGACTGGGTGGAGGCCAAGAGGCTGTAGTGGGTGATGAACTTGCGGGCGTCGCTCAACACCTGCTTGTCCAGCACCTCCAGGTCCTTGCGCAGGGTGGCCGGGTCCACCAGGTCCGTGGCCTGTTGGGCCACCGCCCGGGCCAGGGCGTCGGCCACCGCCTTCTGCTTGGCCGCGGCCTCGCTGCCCGCCATGGGGGCCCGGCCTATCACCAAAAGGTTCTCGGCGGCCTGGGCGCCGGCCGCGCTCAGCAGCCAGGCCAGGCTCAACATCAATACAAAGGCCTTTTTCATCATTTACCTCGGTCGCTGCCCAAAAAATCCCGGGCCTTGGCCAGTATGCCCTCCAGGTCCTGGGGCCGGTGCCAGTTTATACCCTTTACGCCCCGAAACCAAGTCAGTTGGCGTTTGGCATAGGCCTTGGTCTTTTTTATCATATTCATGAGCCCTTCTTCAGGCTCCATCTCGCCGCGATGCACCGCAACCGCTTGGCGGTAGCCCAGGGTGCGCAGGCCGGGAGCCGAAGGCGGCACCCCGCCGCTGAGCAGCGCCTCCACCTCATTAAGCAGCCCGCCGTCCCACATCTGGCGGGCCCGAACCTCGATGCGTTGGTTCAGTTCCTCCCGGGTACGCTCCAGGCCCAGGTAGAGGTGGTCATAGCGGGGTTGTTTGAAGCCGTGGGCCTCTTGTCGTGCAGAGAAGGGCCTGCCGCTGGCCAGGCTGACCTCCAGGGCGCGGAGCACCCGCTGGCGGTCGTTGGGGTGCAGCCGCCGGGCCGAGGCCGGGTCCACGTCGGCCAGGCGTTGGTGCATCTCCGCCGCGCCCTGGACCTCCCACTCTTTACGCAGGCGTGCGCGCAGCTTCGGGTCCGCCGGCGGCGCCGGGGCCAGGCCGTAGAGCAGGGCCTTGATGTAAAGCCCGGTGCCGCCGGTCACCAGGACGCGTCGGTCCCGGCCGGCGATGTCGGCCACCGCCTCGCCGGCCAGCTTGGCGTAGCGGGCGGCGCTGAACTCTTCGCTGGGATCGGCCATGTCGATCAGGTGGTGTCTGGCCTGGGCCTGCTCGGTCGGGGTGGGCTTGGCCGAGCCGATGTCCAGGCCCCGATACACCTGTACGCTGTCGGCCCCCACGATCTCGCCGCCCAGGGTCCGGGCCAACTCAATGGCCAGGCCGGTCTTGCCCACCGCGGTGGGCCCGGCCAGTATCACCAGGGGAGGACCGCTCATTTTAGCTGGCCTCGGAGCCCCGCTTGAAGTGTCGGTCCAACTCGCGCCGGCTCAACAGCAGCATCACCGGCCGGCCGTGGGGACAGGTCACCGGCGGGGCCAGGCCGCTCACTTGGTCTACCAGTTCTTCCTGTTCGGCCTGGCTGAGGCGCTGGCCCTGGCGCACCGAGCCGTGGCAGGCCAGGGACCTCAGCGCGGTCTCCATGAATTCGGGGGTGCCAGCCTCCAGGCCGCTGACGCTGAGCTGGCTCAACAGGTCGCGCACCACCGGCCGCGAGTCGCTGCCCGCAAGATGGGGCGGCACCGCGCTGATGCTCCAGGTGTTGCCGCCGAAAGGCTCCAGGACCAGGCCCAGCCGCGCCCAGGCCCCGGCCTGGCTCTGGGCCCAGGAAGCCTCGTAAGGCGTCAGCTCCAGGGTGGCCGGGGCCAAGAGCCCCTGCCGGGGCAGGTCGCCGTGGGACAGGCCTCTCTTGAGGCGCTCGTAGGTGAGGCGCTCATGGGCCGCGTGTTGGTCGATCAGGATCAGGCCCTGGGGCGAGGAGCAGAGCACGTACAGGCCGTGCATCTGGCCGATGACGGTCAACTCCTCCACCTGGGTAAACAAGGGCTTGAGCCGGTTGCCGGTTGGGGCGGCGGTCTCCTCTCCGGCGGGGGGCAGGTCTGTCTCTGGGGCCGCCCCGGGCTGGGCCACCCGGCCCGAGGGGATGTGGGGGCCTGCATCGGCCCCTGGTGTCTGCGGCTGATACGCCGGCGCCTGCTCAGGCGGTGATCCCTGGGCCACAGGCTGGGGACGCTGGGCGGCCAGGCCCCGGCGCAGGGCGTGCACCAGGGAGTCGTGCACCTCCTGCTGGCGGATAAAGCGCACCTCGCTCTTGGCCGGGTGCACGTTCACGTCCACCAACTCCGGGTCCAGATCGATGTGCAGCACCACCACCGGCCGCCGCTCCGGCGGCATCAGGCCGCGGTAGGCCTGGTTCACCGCGTGCAGCAGCACCCTATCGCGTACGAAGCGGCCGTTGACAAAGGTGTAGACTTGGTCCGCCGCCGCCCGGCTCAGCGAGGGCAGCCCGGCTAGGCCGGCCAGGCTCAAGGGGCCGGCCTTTTCGCTGAGCGGCACCATGGCCTCGGCCTGCTTGCGGCCCAACAGGCTGGCGGCGCGCACCACCAGGTCCTGTCCCGGCGGCAGGTCATAGAGCATCTGCTGGCCCACCTTGTAACGGAAGCCCACCTGGGGCCGGGCCAGGGCCAAACGGGCCAGGGCCTGGGCCAAATGTCCGCTCTCGGTGGCCTGGGTCTTGAGGAATTTGCGCCGGGCCGGGGTGTTGAAAAACAGGTCCTTGACCTCCACCAGGGTGCCCACCGGGCAGCCCACCTGGCCCAGGTCCTTGATCACGCCGCCCTCGATCAACACCTGGCTGCCGGCCTCGGCCCCGGCCTGGCGGGAGCGCAGGAGCATCTTGCTCACCGCCGCGATGGATGGGAGCGCCTCGCCGCGAAAGCCCAGGGAGGTGATGCGGCCCAGGTCGGCCGCCGCTGCCACCTTGGAGGTGGCGTGGCGCTCAAGGGCCAAAAGCAGGTCGTCGGGGCTCATGCCCACACCGTCGTCCACCACCCGGATCAGGCGGCGGCCGCCGGCGGCCACCTCCACCGAGACGCGCCGGGCGCCCGCGTCCAGGGAATTTTCCACCAGTTCCTTGAGCACCGAGGCCGGACGCTCCACCACCTCGCCGGCGGCGATCTGGTTGGCCACCTCCTCGGGCAGGAGGCGGATGGAGTTGCGCGCTGAGTTGTCAGTCATGGCTAGAAGGTATAACACAGGGGCCCTGTCTCTGGCCACAGGCCGCGCCTTGCCAATCGCTGCGGGCATGGTGTAAGCTGGCCGCGCCGGGGATGGGCTTGATAGGTTTATCTTCGGAGCGGGCCCCCGCCGGAAACGTGGAGTGCCTTCTTCCTTCCGGCGGGGAGCCCTCAAATCAGCCTGGAGCATTGCCATGAGTAGCAAAAAGCAAGCACCGCCGGAGAGGCTCAGCCCGCGCCAGGAGGCGCTGTTAAAGGCCTCCAAGGAGATTGCGGTCAAGTTCATCGAAACCGGCCGCCTGTCGGTGGCCGCTTTTGAAGAGGCCTTTCCCAAAATTTATAAGACCATCAGCGACACCGTGAAAAAGGGCAAGAAGTAGGCAAGCGCCTTTCGCCGCCTGGACAGCGGGGCACGAAAGAGGCGGCCAAGAAACGGTCCGGTTGGAATTGCATCCAGCCGGGCCGTGTTGTTTTATGGCGGACGGAGGCTATCAGAAGAGTTGGGTAAAAAGGAAATGTTTTGGCGAAGCGGGCTTTTTATATCATCGTGGTCATTGCGAGCCGGGCCGGTCAATGCGGCACGAAGAATTCAGACGCGGTCACCGGCCCGGTGTGGCAATCTTCCCTTTCCCGTGCCTCCGATTAGTAAGGAAAAGACATGTTGGTGCCGGGGTGGGAGACGATGGGAAACGGAGGATCGCCACGTCGCGGCGGAGAGGCCTGTTCCCCTAACAACCTCTTATGCCGCCGCTCCTCGCGATGACCACGATTATTATATTTTCTGTTTGTGCAAAAAATTTTGCTACGGTTGGCCGTAAAGAAAAGTAGCGCTTATCGGCTGATACGGCCTCGCTTTGAAAAAGGCATCTTGGTGTAGGGGAGGGGTTTACCCCCTCCCGTGAAGGCATGTTCATGAATAAAGGGAGGGGATAAACTCTCCCTCACAAAAAGCAAGGACAAGGCACCTTGGTTACGTAGTGGGAGACGATGGGAAACGGAGGATCGCCACGTCGCGGCGGGGAACCCTTCTTTACCTTCACAATTTTTTACGCCGCCGCTTCTCGCGATGACCACTATTTCTGTATTTTTCTGTTTGAGTTGTACGGGCGGGGTTTATCGCCTGCCCGCAATTTTGGTCGTAGGAATAAGACGGGCAGGCGATAAAACCCGCCCGTACAAGGAACAAGAAAAAGCCTTTTGCAAGGCGATTCTTGGAAGCTGTGCCTCTGACCACATCGCCTGATTGTTCCGCCTAGTTCTACTCCGGCAGCGGGCTCTGATAGTAGACCCGGTTGAGATAGAGCCCGCCCGGCGGGGCCTTGGGCCCGGGGTAAAGGCGCTCTCCCGCTTCAGACATTTCTTTGAGGGCCTCTGGTGTTAGTTGGCCCCGGCCCACCTGCACCAGGCTGCCCACCAGGTTGCGCACGCAGTGGCGCAGGAAGCCAGTCCCGCTCAGGCGCACCCGCCAGCGCCTGTCAGCCTGGGGGCTAATCCCGGCCTGGGTGAGTTGGCGCAGGGTGGGGCCGCCCACCTCGCTGCCCTGGCTGGCAAAGGCGGCCATGTCCACCTCTCCCTTGAGCAGAGCCAGGGCCTTTGCCATGGCGCCATGGTCCAGGCTGTCCTGCAAAGGCCAGCAATAGGGCTCCAAAAACAGGCCGGTCTCAACCTGGGGCAGCAGGAAGTAGTCATAGGTCTTGCCCCGGGCCTGGTAGCGGGGGTGGAAATCAGGCGCAACCGAACCCAAGGCCCGGGGCCAGATGCCGGTGGGCAGGATGGCGCGGAGGCCTCTGAGCATCTCAGCGGCGTCCAGACGGCTATGGGTGTCAAAGGCGGCCACCTGGCCCCAGGCGTGCACGCCCGCGTCGGTGCGGCCTGCTGCCTGCACCCGCACGGGCGAGTCGCACAGGCGGCTCAAGGCCGCCTCCATTGCACCCTGCACCGTGTCGCCCCGGGGCTGCACCTGCCAGCCGTTGAACAAGTCGCCGCGGTAGGCCAAGACCAGGGCCAGCCGCCGGGTGGAGGTGCCCGTCGCTGGCTCCAGAAATGGCACGTCATGGGCCGGGAACTCCCCGGCCAGCCGTACCCAAAGGGTGTCGCTTGCCACGGTTTACCCTATGGCGTGAGGGCCAGTTCAGTGAGGCCGGCGGTCTCTTCCAGGCCCAGCATCAGGTTGGCGTTTTGCAGTGCCTGGCCGCTGGCGCCCTTGGTCAGGTTGTCCAGGGCCGCGAAGATCTTCAATAGGCCGCTCCTGGGGTCAGTGGCCACGCTTAGCTGCACCCGGTTAGTGCCCCGCACCTGCTTGGTCTCGGGCAGGCGGCCGGACGGCAAGATGCGCACAAAGGGCTCAGCGCCAAAGGCCTTCTGCCAACAAGCGCGCACCGCCGCCTCGCCGGCCTCGCCGGCGGGCTGGGCGTAGATGGTGGAGAGGATGCCCCGGTCCATGGGCAGCAGATGCGGGGTGAAGGTCAGCTTCACCTCCTGGCCCGCGGCTAGGGAAAGCTCTTGCTCCATCTCCGGGGTGTGCCGGTGGCCGTCCACCCCGTAGGGCCGGAAGTTTTCGTGCACCTCGCCGTGGATCAGAGGCAGCTTGGCGCTGCGGCCGGCGCCGGAGACCCCGGAGGCGCTGTCGGCGATGAGGCCCGAGGGTGAGATCAGGCCAGCCTTCAACAAGGGCATCAGGGCCAGCAGCACGCTGGTCACGTAACAGCCCGGGTTGGCCACCAGCTTGGCCCCGGCGATCTCATCCCGGTAGATTTCGGGCAGACCGTAGACCGCCTCGGCCAACAATTCCGGCGCGCTGTGGGGTGCGTACCATTTTTCATAGGTGGCCTGGTCCCGGATCCGAAAGTCAGCCGAAAGATCCACCAGCCTGGCCCCGGTCTTGAGGATATCGGGCGTGGCGGCCATGGCCGCCTTGTGGGGCACGGCCAGAAACACCAGATCGGCCGCCCCGGCCAGGGCGGCGGCATCGTGAGGCACGAACTCCAAATCGATCCCGCCCTCCAGGGCGCCGAACACCGAGGACACTGGCTGGCCCTCAAACTGGGAGGAGCTCACCGCCGTCAGTTCCAGGCCGGGGTGGCCGGCGATCAGGCGCATCAACTCCACCCCGGTGTAGCCGGAGCCGCCCATGATGGCTATTGAATGCATTCAATCACCTCGCAGACAAAAAAAGAGGGGAAGGCCCGCTTAGGACCTTCCCCGAAAAAGCGGGCTGACGTGGCCTTAGCGCTTGGAGTACTGGAAGCGGGCGCGGGCGCCGGGCTGACCGTACTTCTTACGCTCCTTTTTGCGGGCGTCGCGGGTCAAAAAGCCGGCCTTCTTCAGGGGCCGGCGCAACTCCGGGTTGATCTCCACCAGGGCCTTGGCGATGCCGTGCCTCAAGGCGCCGGCCTGTCCAGTCTGGCCGCCGCCGCGCACCGTGGCGAAGATGTCGATCTTGTCCAGGGTGTCGGTCAGGGCCATGGGCTGCTTGAACAACTGGCGCAGGCTGGCGCGGGGGAAGTAGTCCTCGGCCGTGCGGCGGTTGATGGTGATCTGTCCGGAGCCGTCGGTGCTGACCCAACAGCGGGCCACCGAGGTCTTTCTCTTACCGGTTGCGTAAATGCGGTTGTCGCTCATCTTGGCTTCCTCCCCTAGCCTTCAACGCTGAGCGGCTGGGGCTGCTGGGCTTGGTGGGGATGCTCGGGGCCGGCGTACACCTTCAGCTTCTTGAGAATCTTGCGCCCCAGGTGGTTTTTGGGCAGCATGCCCTTGACCGCGAAGGTGACCAGGCGCTCGGGATGCTTTTCCAACAGGCGCCGGGCGTTGATCGAGGTGAGACCACCGGGGTAGCCGCTGTGGCGGTGGTAAAGCTTTTGGTCCAGCTTGCGGCCGGTGAGCCTGACCTTGTCGGCGTTGATCACGATGATGAAATCGCCGGTGTCCACGTGCGGGGTGAATATGGCCTTGTGCTTGCCCCTGAGGCGGGAGGCCACTTGACTGGCCAAGCGGC
Source organism: Desulfarculaceae bacterium (assembly GCA_028277825.1). GTDB lineage: Bacteria > Desulfobacterota > Desulfarculia > Desulfarculales > Desulfarculaceae > Desulfoferula. The sequence continues at coordinate 6,959 of JANQFN010000473.1, read as the reverse complement.
CCAAGACCAGGTCAGTGGCGTCAACCACGAACCAGTCCCTGGTGATATCTTGTTCTTTGGCTACAAAGCTCTTCATAACCTTAAGCCTTGGTCACAATTAATGGTTTGAAAAAGGGCCTAAAAAAACCCTTGGCGTGTTCGAAAGTGTATTTATAGGGGAGAGCCCCGAATCTGTCAAGGGCTGAAAAATTTTAACTCAAATGCGCTTTACACCCGCCTCCTAGAAGCCCCGCACCGAGAGCAATTCGCCGAATCCGCCCAGGGAGAAGGCGAAGAAGAAACCGCGTTGCCAGGTGTCGTCGGCATAAAAGGCCTGGAAGCCCCAGCACTGTCCCTCGTAACCCAGGGCGTATCGCGTCTCGTAGGTAGTGTTGTTGTCGAAATCCTGCCGGTTGGAAAAGGCGGCGTACCATTCGCTGGTCAAAACCACCTTGAGGCGGGTGTTGAGCTGTTTGACCCCGCCGGGGGTGAAACGGTAGTCCAGGGTGATGGCATCGCCGCGGTCGTCCCGGGCCTCCACCAAAAAGTCCAGCCTGGTCCACTCGTTGTCATACAGGTTCCAGGAGACGTCGCTCAGGAAATAAATCTTGTCGGTGGGTAAAAACTCCAAGCGCCCGGTGACATCGCCCCAGTAGCGCGCGTCCTTGTCTTCGCGGTAGGTGGCCAGGTCGAAGGTCTGTCCGATGTTGAAGCGCAAAAACTCGCGGTAGGTGGGCTCCACCAAACCGGTGTCGGGGTTGGTGGACATGACCTTGTAGGTCAGGGTGTTCTGGAAACCGTAGAAGAACTCGTTTTGGAGCGTCTGGTCGCGCCGGGCTATGTCGGCCACGTCGCTTTCGTCGGTGCCGGGCCGGTAGGAGTAGTTCACCGTGGGCCGCAGACCGTGCTTGATCTTGAAGGGGTCGTCCTGGCTGCCGAAGTCAAACACCCGGTAGAGATAGGTGGAGGTGGCGGCGGTGAAGTTCCACTGCTCCAGGGTGCCGTTGCTCTTGGTGTCGGCCGGATCGCTGGCGGCCTTGTCCACCGCGTAGAAGCGCTGGTTCCAGGTGAATGCCGGCTCGAACTCCAGGTAGTCGTTGAAGTTCAGCGGCAGGGACACCGTGGGGTCGATGTCGCTGATGAAGCCGGTGCTGCCCTCTTCGCGGTAGTAGTAATTAAAGCCCGAGGCCATGGCGAAATAGACCGGACTGTCGCCCAGCTGCTGGGTGGTGGCGTCGAAGGTGATGGTGGGCAACTGCTGCAAGGTGGTCTTGTTGTTGCCCGTGGTGTCGTCGTAGTACAAAAGGCCCATGTTCAGGCTGGCCGCGGACCAGAAGCGCGAGATGTTGAGCTTGTTGGTGCGCACCGTGGAGGTGTTGGGGTCCAGGATGCGGCCGAACCAGCGGCTCAAGCGCCGGTTGCTGGCGTCATAGCCGGTGTAGCCGTAGACGAACTCCCGCAGGTAGTCCTGGTCGCTGACCAGGTCTATGTCCACCTTCATGTCCATGACGCCGCCGAACAGCTTCTGGTCGGCCATGCCCCTGAACCAGTAGCGCGAGTTGTAGGGCTTGGCGTTCTTGCCTTCCTTGAACAGCTCATCACCCATGCCGTCGTCGGGCAGGTAGTCGATCATGAAGCTGCCCTTGGAGCCGGGTGCCAGGTTATAGCGGTACTCCAGGCCCAAATCCACTCCGCGCTTGGTCATGTAGTTCACCGTGAAGGTGGCGTCCATGTCCTCACCCAGGGTCTGGAAGTAGGGCAGGGAGAAGGTGAAGCCGTCGCGCTCGGAGTTGCTGAAATCCGGGGCCAACAGGCCGGACTGGCGCTTGAATTTGGCCGGGAACACCAGATAGGGCGACCAGAGGACGGGTACGTCCTTGATCCTAAAGGCAGTGTTTTTGGCGGTGCCGTAGCCCTCGATGGTCACCTGCATGTCGTCGCCGGTGATCTTCCAGGCCGGGTCGGCGCCCTCGCACGTGGTGAAGGTTCCCCGTTTGACGCGGTAGGTGTCCTTGCCGGTCTTGGCCAGCTCGTTGCCGCTCAAATAGTAATTATTGGTCTTGATGAACACTCGGCCCTGATAGATCTTGCCGGTGCCGTTTTGCATGTCCACCACCATGGACTTGCCGGTGATCACCTGATCGGGGGTGATCAGACGCACCTTGCCCTCGGCCTCGGCCACCAGGGTATTGGCGTCCAGAGTGACCCGGTCGGCAATGAGACGGTTGTCACCCCGCGCGATCTCCACTTCGCCTTCGGCGGTGTAAGTGGCGTTGCGCTCGTTATAGAACACCTTGTCGGCCCGCACGTCCACGGGTCCCTTGGCGTCCACCCGGACCAAATCGCCCTGGGCGACGGCCGGGCCGGGGTTTAAAAAAAGGCCAGCAAAGCCGGCCAACAGAAGCAAAACTAGGCTTTTAGCACAAAAGCGCCTGATTGCAAGCACTTCCACCTCCTGGAATGGCGCTGGGCAGATCAATTCCACCGCTTGGGGCAAAGTAGCATTTGCGCGATATTATTGCAAGTCTCTTGTTGAGCCCCCTCCTAAAAGGGTTCGGGCTTCGCCCACGGTGAACAAAGACCCTGTTATCAACACCATACCTTCTTTTCCCGCCAACCGCCGGGCCTGCTTGATGGCCTGGCCCAGGTTGGGCTCGATGCTTGCTGGCGGGGCGCCGTTGGGCGCGGCTTCGGCCAGCATCTGAGGATCGGCGGCCCTTTGGTATACCGGCCGGCTGTAGATCACCCGATCGGCAACGGGCAGAAGCAGGCTCAATAGCTCTCCGATCTCCTTGTCGGCCATGACTCCCACCACCATCACCAGCGGTTTGCGGCCGGCCCTGATTTGTGCCAGGCTGGCCAGAAGCGCCTTGGCCGCCGGCGGGTTGTGGGCGCCGTCCAGCCAAAGCGTGGCCTGGCCCTTTGGCGTGGGCCACTGTTCCAGACGCCCTGGCCAGTGTACCCTGTCTAAACCATCTACCATATGTTGTGGTTGTAAGGGAAGTCCCTTTTCAGACAACACTTCCAGGGCGCCCAGGGCCAGGGCCGCGTTTATGGGCTGATGCCGGCCGCTCAAGTTGGTGCTGAGTCCCTTCAGACGCCACAGGCGGCCAAAGAGATCGAAGCTGCCGTCTGGCCTGCGCCGGAACCTGAGCTCCCGCCCCCGGCGAAAGACCTTGGCCCGCCGGCGGGCGGCGGTTTCCTCCACCAGGCGCCGGGCGCCGGGCTGCATCACCCCGTGGATCAGGGGCACCCCCCGCTTGATAACCCCGGCCTTCTCATAGGCGATGTCGCTCAAACGGTTGCCCAGAAACTCCTGGTGCTCCAGGCCCAGGTTGGTGATCACCGTGGTCAGGGGTCGGCAGATGTTGGTAGCGTCCAGGCGGCCACCCAAGCCGGTCTCCATGATGGCCAACTCCACCCCCTGGCGCTTAAAGTGCTCAAAGGCCATAGCGGTGACGAACTCGAAGAAAGTGGGCGGCTCGCGCTCATCCACCACCGACCACACCGCTTTGGCCAGGATCATCACCTGGCGCTGGCTGATCTCCTGGCCGTTTATGCGGTAGCGCTCCGTAAAGCGCTGCAGATGGGGCGAGGTGTAAAAGCCCACCTTGACTCCGGCCTGCAACAGCGCGGCCTCCACCATGGCCCCCACGCTGCCCTTGCCGTTGGTGCCGGCCAGATGCAGACATTTAAGGTCCCGGTGGGGGTCGCCCAGACTCGCCAGCAGGTTTTTGGTGGAGCTGAGCCCCAGCTTGATGCCGAACTTCTGCAGCTCGTAGAGTTTGTTCAGGGTCAGTTCATAGGGCTTCATAGTCTGATCAAGCCTCGGTCAGGTTGGCGAACTCCAGCATCAGTATCTTAAGCCCGTGGGCCCGAAAGTGCACCAGTATCTTTTTGTCCCCCTGATAGCCCATCACCTTGCCCGCGCCGAAGGTGTTGTGCTCCACCTGGCTGCCCACATGAAAGGGGCGCTGTTGGCTCTGGCTGCCCCGGCTGGCTGGGGCCGGATCCGGCGCGGGCACCTCGAAGATGGCCTCGGCCGGGATCTCCAACAACTCGGCGGGCACATCCTCGATGAATTGGCTCAGGGCGTTGGGCATCACCCCCTTGCCCCGGATGTAAGACTCCCGCGGCGCCAGTATACAGAGCTCTTGGGCCGCCCGGGTCGTGGCCACGTACATCAGGCGGCGCTCCTCCTCCAGGGCCTGGGGATCGCCCAGGCTGGGGAAGGGCGGCAGGCGGCCGTCGGTGGCCCAGAGGATGAAGACATAGGGCCACTCCAGGCCCTTGGCCGAGTGCACCGTGGACAGGGTAACCCGCCCGCCGCCGGCCTCTTCGGCATAGGTGCCCGGCGGCTCCAAGACCACCTCGGCCATGAAATCATTAAGGGTCTCAAAACCCCGGGCCAGGCCGGGCAGCTCCTCCAGGTCCTTGAGGCGGCGGGGGTAGTCCTCAAAGGCCTCGCGGCACAGGGGCTCGTAGTAGTCCAGCACCGCGTCGATCACCTCCAGGGGCTGGGCTCCCGGTTCGCTGATTTGCGCCATGAGCTCGACCAGGAGCTTCATCTGGCCGCCGCCCACCTGGGGCGCGCCGGCCAGGCGGTGCACATACTGCTCCGGCTCCCCCTCGGCCACCAGGTGGCGGATCACGCCCTGGGCCTTTTTGGGCCCCACCCCGGGCAGCAGCATCAACAGGCGCTGCCAGGAGAGGAAATCGCGCGGATTGGCCACCACCCTAAGATGGGCCAGGGCGTCTTTGATGTGCGCCGCCTCCAAAAAGCGGAAGCCCCCCACCTTGACGAATGCCCGGTGCCCGGCGGCCAGTTCCAACTCCAGTTCAAAGGAATCCCGCGAGGCCCGGAACAACACCGCGATATCCTCGGGCTCCGCCCCGCTCCGGATGAGCTGTTCGATGCGCTCGCTCACCAGCCGGGCCTGGCCCCGTTCGTCCTTGGGCCGCCGCAGGATCGGCTTGGCCCCGCCGGCCTTGGATGTGAACAGCTTCTTGTCGTACTTTTGCCAGGCCTGGGCGATCACCTCGTTGGACAAATCCAGGATGGCCTGGGTGGAGCGGTAGTTCTCCTCCAGCTTGACCAGCTTGGTGCCGGGGAAGGCCTCGGGGAACTCGAAGATGTTCTCCAGGCGCGCCCCCCGGAAACGGTAGATGCTCTGGGCGTCGTCGCCCACGGCCATCACGTTGTCGTGCTCTGTGGCCAACAGCTTGAGGAGCCGGGCCTGCACCGCGTTGGTGTCCTGGTACTCGTCCACCAGGATGTGCTGCCAGTGCTCAGAAAATCGCTTGCGCAGATCGGCCTGGGACTGCAACAGGTCCTCGGTCATGAACAACAGGTCGTCATAGTCCAGTAGATGCTGCTCACGCTTGGCCTCGGCATAGCCGGCCGCCGCCCGGGTGATTTCGTCCAGATAGGCGTAGAGGTGGCCGGCCCACTCTTCCAGGGTTTCCTCCAGGCTCTGCTCCAGGTTGCGCGACTTGCTGATCAGGTCGATGATGCTGCGGTTACGGGGGAAGTGCCGGTCGCCCTTGCTCTTCAGCCCCCGCTCGTTGACCACCCCCTTGATTAGTTGCTCACTGTCGCCACGGTCCATGATGGAGAAGTTGCGCTCCAGGCCCAGGCGGCTGCCGTGGGCCCGGAGGATGCGGTAGCACAGGGAATGAAAGGTGCCGCCCTCCACCCGGGCGCAGTCCCCGTTCAGGGCTCGGGCCCGGCTCAGCATCTCCTGGGCCGCCTTGCGGGTGAAGGTCAAAAGCAGGATGCGCCCCGGCTCCACTCCCCGCTCCACCAGGTAGGCCACCCGGTGCACCAGAGTGCGGGTCTTGCCGCTGCCCGCACCGGCGATGACCAACAGGGGACCGCCCTCCTGGCCCACGGCCAGGCGCTGGGCCGGATTGAGCCCCTCCAGGGAGGCGTAGTTCAGGTCGAATCCTTTGGGCTTCACTTGGTTCTAAAGTATTCGGCCATGGCCGAGATGAAGGCGGGTATGGTGTACTCCTCCGGTTGGACTTGCACCTCCAGGCCATACTCCCGGGCGGTGTCAGCGGTGATGGGTCCTATGGCGGCGATAGTCACCTCCCCGGCCTGGCTGGCCCGGGCCAGTTCCTCCCGGCTCTCGGCGGGCAACAGGTTCATCAGGTTGGTGACCGTGGAGGAGGCGGTGAAGGTGATGGCGTCCAGGCCCTTTTCCAGGGCGCCGGCCAGTTTCTCGGCCGCGCCCTCGGGCGGGACGCTCTGGTAGGCGGGCACCACCTGAACCAGGTTGCCCCAGGAGGCCAGGGTCTCGGGCAAAACCTCCCGCGCCTCGGCCGCCCGGGGCAGGAGGATGCGCTGGCCGGTGAGACCCTCCCGCTCCAGGGCCTCCAGGAGCCCTTCGGCCTGGAAGGTCTTGGCGGTTACGTCGGCGGTGAGGCCATGCGCCGCCAAGGCGGCGGCGGTGGCCGGCCCGATGGCGGCCAGCTTGGCCTCGCCCAGGGCGCGGGCGTCTAACTCGGCCTCGGCCAGGGCCTTGAAAAAGGCCTTCACCCCATTGGGGCTGGTGAAGATCAGCCAGTGGAAGTCCTCCAGGATCTCTATGGCCGTAGCCAAGGGCTGGGGGTCCTCCGGGGGCTCAATGGCGATGGTGGGGATCTCGATCACCGAGGCCCCCAGGCGCTTGAGGCCCTGGCTGAGGCGGGAAGCCTGCTCCCGGGCGCGGGTGACCAGGACGCGTTTGTTGAACAGGGGCAGCTTTTCGAACCAGGCCAGTTCTTCTCTCAGCCCCACCACCGGCCCCACCACAGTGATGGCCGGCGGCTTGAGTCCGGCCTCCTTCACCAGCCCGGGCAGGGTCTCCAAAGTGCCGGCAACGGTCTCCTGCTGGGGGGTGGTGCCCCAGCGTACCGCCGCGGCCGGTGTGTCGGGCGCGCGGCCCTCGGCGATCAGTTGCTCACAGATATGGGGCAGGTTTTTCATGCCCATCAAA
>JANQFN010000454.1 GCA_028277825.1 Desulfarculaceae bacterium | reverse complement strand
TCCGGCGTCAAGCTGCTGGTGGTGGACCATGAATTCAGGGAGCACGCCCGCAGGCTCTTGCAAAACGTCGGCTCACTGCACGGGCTGGCCTGGGTGCGGGCTCCCGGCGATGTTGCGGGGGATGGGGACGGTTGCCGCTATGAAGAGTTTTTCGATAATGACGGCAGCCTGGGCCACATAGAGGTGGAGGTGCGCCCGGAGGACATCGCCCAGATCTACTACACCTCGGGCTCCACCGGCCGGCCCAAGGGCGTGATCATGACCCACCACAACATGGTGAGCCACGCGGTGGGCACCCTGTGGGAATACGAGCTGTCAGACCAGGATGTCTGGATTCACTGCGTTCCCATGTTCCACATGTCCGACGCCTGCAACACCTGGGCCGTCACCCTGGCCGGGGGCACCCATGTGCTGCCCGGCAAATTCACCGCGGACAAGGTGCTCAAGTTTGTGCAGGATGAGAAAGTGACCATCCTCAAGATGGTGCCCACCATGTGGGAGATGATGCTGAACAGTCCCAATGCTGGTGAGTTCGACACTTCCTCGGTCAGGCTGGCGGTGAGCGGCGGCTCGCCCATTTCGCTGGAATTGCTCGAAGCCATCTTGAACCGGTTCGGCTGCGAGTATTACCAGGGCTACGGCATGACCGAGACCACCCATTTTCTTACCTTGAGCAAGTTGAAGTCCAAACTGAAGACGTTACCCCGCCAGGAGCGGCTCAGGTACATGGCCTCGGCCGGCCGCCCTTTTTACGGCGTCAAGTTGCGCGTGGTGGATGAGGCCGGCGACGAGGTGGCCCCCGACGGCAAGCAGGTGGGCGAGATAATCGTCAAAGGCGATATCGTCACTCCGGGCTATTGGAACAACCCCGAGGAAAACCGGCGCTCTATAAAGGACGGCTGGCTGTACACCGGCGATCTGGCCGCCATTGACGACGAGGGATATGTCTTCATCGTGGACCGCAAGAAGGACATGATCGTATCCGGCGGTGAAAACGTCTACTCCGTGGAAGTAGAGCACGTGTTGAGCATGCACCCGGAGGTACTGGAATGCGCGGTGATCGGAGTGCCCCACCCCAAGTGGGGCGAGGCGGTGAGGGGGGTTTGCACCAAAAGCAACCGCGGCCAGGTGACTGAAGAACAATTGATAGAGTTCTGCAAACAAAACCTGTCCCGCTACAAGGCGCCAAAATCAATCGTGTTCGTGGATGAAATTCCCAAAACGGGCTCAGGCAAAAAAGACAAAAAGACCATCAGGGAAAATTTCGGCTAACTCTTTGCGCGTTGGCCGCGCGTATCTCTACCTCCTGTAAGGAGCCGCACTGTGAGCGCCAAGAACTACTTCAGCAATCCCGTGCTCAACGCCACTCCGGCTGATCTGGTGGAGCAGCAAACCCGCCTGTTGCAGGAGGCCCGGCTGCGGGAACAAATCAAGTACTGCCACGACAATTCCGATTTCTACCGCGAGAAATTTCAGCAGGCCGGGGCCGCGCCCGGGGACATCGTCACCATGGACGATCTCAGGGCCCTGCCGGTGATGATGCAAAAGGACGACGAGCGCACCAGCGCCGAGGAGTCCCTGGACCGGGACGGCCACCCATTCGGCCGTCATTTGTGCGCGCCGGTGGAGGAGCTGTTCCTCACCGGCACCACCTCGGGCACCACCGGCATGCCCACCTTCACCTACACCTTCACCAAAAAAGACGTGGAGATCATAAGCCGCGGCCTGGGCCACCGCCTGGCCTTCAACGGGGTGACCAAGGGCGACCGGGTGCTGTTCATCTTCGCCCTGGGCATCTACGCCACCAGCATGACCCTGTGGGGCATTCGTGGGCTGGGGGCGCTGCCCATCGACGTGGACGCCCGGGCCGGCTCGGAGCTGATGCTGCGCTTCGGAGACCTGTCCCGGCCGGACTATCTGATGTGCACTCCCTCCCTGGCCAGCCACCTGGCCGACAAGGCGCCGGATATCATTGGTAAACCGGTGGGTGATTTGGGCCTCAAGGGCATGATGCTCACCGGCGAGGTGGGAGTGAGCATACCGGAGGTGAAGGCCGAACTGGAGGAGCAATACGGCTGCCGGGCCTATGATTACTGGGCGCCGGCCGGGCACGCCCACGCCATCACTTGCGACAGCGAGGTGTACCACGGCATGCACGGCACCTCCCCGGACCTGTGCACCAGCTTCCACGACCTGGTGGACCCCGACAGCAAAGAGCCGGTGGCCATCGAAGACGGGGTGGTGGGCGAGATGGTGATCACCTCCCTTGAGCGCCAGGCCGCCCCGCTGATCAAGTATGCCTACGGCGATATCGTGCAGATCTTCACCGACCCGTGTCCCGCCTGCGGCTTCCCCGGGCGGCGCATCAAGCTCATCGGCCGGGCGGACGACATGCTGATCGTCAAGGGGGTGAACATCTACCCCGCGGCCATCAAGGAGATCGTCTCCTCGTTCGCGCCCCGGGTCAGCGGCCAGATGCGCATCGTGTTAAGCGAGCCGCCGCCGCGGGTGGTGCCCCCTCTGCAGATCAAGCTGGAGCACGGCGAGGATACCCGCCAAGACGACTTGCCCGGGCTGGGCGAGGCCATCGCCGGCGCCCTGCACGACCAGTTGAAGATCCGGCCGGTCTTTGAGTGGGTGGCGCCGGGCAGCCTGGAAAAGTCCACCCGCAAGACCCAGGTGTTTGAAAAGGCCTACGAGCAATCCTAGCCGGGAGGGGACCGTGATTACCCTGTCAGAGGTGCAAGCCGAACTGGACCGCTACGTCAAGCCGGTGGAGTATCCGGTGGCGGTTAAGATGCTGCAAAGCTTCGACCCGGATAAGTTGCGCCGGGAGCACCCCAAGGCCAAGATCCCCCATCTGGACCTGGGCCACAAATTGGTCACCTGCCAGGCTATGGCCATGGCCCGCAAGTACGGCTGGGAGCTGATTCTGACCCGGGAAGACATCCCCTGCGGCACCGGCCTGGTCAGCCTGGGCCTGGCGCCAATGATCGACTCCATGGCCGAGGGAAAGGATCAGGTGGCGCCCTATAACCAAAGCGCGGCGGCCCGGGCCCGGCGCATGGGTGGGCTGCACTGCTTTGATTTCGGCAAGTATCAGGCCGTCGTGGTGGCTCCCATCCACCGGGCGGGGTTCGTGCCCGACGCCATGGTGATCTACGCCAGCGGGGCCCAGGTGATGCGCCTGGTGCAGGGGGCGGTGTTTCACGAAGGCGGCAGCTTGTCCTCCAGCTCGGCCGGCGGCCAGGGCTGTTCGCAGTACATAACCAAGGTGATCCGGGACAATGAATGCCGCTACGTCTTGCCCGGAAACGGCGACCGCGTCTTTGGCATGGTCCAGGACGGCCAGATGATTTTCGCCATGCCCTGGGGCAAGGTGGCGAGCGTGATGGAGGGCCTGGCCGCCTCGCACCAGGGCGGCCAGCGCCTGCCGGTGCCCAGTTATTTGCGCTTCGACGCCCAGATGCCGGCTGAGTACAACCAGCTTACCGAGAAGCTTTTGGCCGCCGCCGCGGACAAAGGAACTGGCTGACCTCGGCGGCGGGCGGGCATCACCAACCGTACTTTTTGAGCGCCTCTTTGACCGCGGCGTCCTTCAGCTGATCCTCCAGCCGCACGCGGCGGGACTTGCCCTCCTGGATCTTTTCCACCAAGAGGTCCAGGTCCACCGGTTTTTCCAGGAAATCCAGAGCGCCGCCCTTCATGGCCTCCAGCCCCTTGTCCAGCGAGGCGTGTCCGGTGAGGAATATCACCTGCAGTTCGGGCTTTTCCTCGGTGGCTTTTTGCAGGGTTTGCAGGCCATCCATCTCCGGCATCATCAAATCCAATACGATGGCGTCGTAAAGGTGTCCCCCGATTTTGCCCAGTGCCTCGCTGCCGCTCAAGGCGGTGTCCACCCGGTAGCCGCGATTGGTCAGGCGCTCGCTGAGACCGTCCAAGAATTCCGCTTCGTCGTCCACCAATAGCACTTTTGCCTCAGCCATGGATGTCCTCCTTTCTTTGCCTCTCGAGGCCTGCCGGCCCGGTTCCCCCCTCAGTCAATCCGTTTGGCTCGCCCCGTCCCCTTGGCTGCCGGCCTCTTTTTGGTCCAGCCAGCGGACGCGGCCGCTTTCCAATTCATACACCGCCCCCACCGCCTTGACCTGGCCCTTTTCTACTAGGCGCCCGGCGGCCGGACTCCAGGCCAAAAAATCATCCAACGCCTGCCAGACGTTTTCCTCCACCGCCCTGATGATCTGCTCCTCTTCCCCGGCACCGGGGGAGTTGGCCAAGGCCCTCTGCACCGCCGGTTGCAAGGGGTTGAGCAGCGGCCGCAAAGCGGGATCGTCGGGCATCAGGCCCTTTTCATGCCTCAGCGCCGAGGTCACCGCCCCGCAGTGGGTGTGGCCCAGGACCACCAGCAAGGGGGTGGCCACATGCACCAGGCCGTACTCCAGGGAGGCGGCTTGGGCCTCGCCGATGCTGTTGCCCGCCACCCGCACCACGAATAGATCCATGATGCCGGTGTCGAACAGGATCTCCACCGGCACCCGCGAATCCGAGCAGGACAACACCGTGGCCAGGGCGTGCTCCGCCTGGTCGCAGCCACAGGCCAATTCCACTCGCTGGAGGTCGCAGTGGGGCGCCTGGTTGCGGCCATTGCGGAAGCGCCGGTTGCCCTGGCGCAGCCAGTCCAGCACCTCATCGGGGCTGGGTTTCAACTCACATAAGTTCATGAATCAACCATCTCATCAGTCCCCCGCCCCCTTGGCCCGCATGGCCGCCTCACCGATGTCCAACTCGGCGGCCTGGGCGTCGTCGGGCTCACAAGACAAGGGCAGGATTACGGTGAAGGTGGCACCCTGGCCCAACTCGCTGTCCACGCTGATGGTGCCTCCCAGTTTGTGCACGATGCCGTAGGTGATGGAAAGCCCCAGGCCGGTGCCGTCTTCGCCTTTGGTGGTGTAAAAGGGCTCGAAGATGTGTTCCAGGTTTTCCCGCGAGATGCCGGTGCCATCGTCGATCACTCGGGCGCGGACCATCTCCGGCTCGGTCTGATCCAGCAGGATGTCGATGCGCCCGCCTTCGCTGATCACGCTCAGGGCGTTGTTGATGATGTTTAAAAACACCTGCTCCAGCAGGCTGTAGTCGCTGTCTATGGCCGGCAGGTCACCGCTGGCCTCCAGGTTGATGCTTATGTTGCGGTGCTGGGCCTCTTGGCCCAAAAAGCCCAACACGTCGCGCACCAGGGGCTCCAATTCCAGGGTTTGAATCTGCATGGGCAGGTGCCGGGCGAAGCCCAGCAGGCGGTGGGTGATGGTGCTGACTCGTTTGACCGAGGACAAGATGGTGTCCACCATGGCGGAGAGCCGTTCAGGGTCCAGGGCACCGGGATCGTGCACCACCAAGTCCTTAATCAACCCGGCCTTTTCATTGATGATGGCGGTGGGGTTGTTGATCTCATGCGCCACCCCGGCGGCCAGGCGGCCGATGGAGGCCAGCTTGTTGGTGTAGACGATCTCCCGCAAAAGCGCCGCCCGCTTGAGGTCGGCCTCATACAGGCGGTTCACCTGGGTCAGGGTTCCCCGGTAAACCGCCGCGAACAGCACCAGGATGCTGGCCGCCAGAAAGACGATTATGTAAAAGCGTATGGCCTCCCAGTTCTGGAGACTCTCCCGGGGTTGGCTGAGCGTGACCAGCAAAAAAGGCGTGCCCTTAATCCGGGCCACGCCCACCAGGGCGCTCTCACCGTCAGGCCCCTGGCGCTCCACGATGTCCAAAGGCCGCTGCGTCACTAGGGCTGGCAGGTCGAGGTGTTCCACCGCGCGGGCCGCGGCGGTGGCTGGAGTCTGCAGGCGGCCCTTTTGATCGGTGACAAAGGCATCAGCCACCCCGGCCGCCTCCATTGCCTTGGAGAGGGCAGAGAGGCGCAAGGTGTCCAGGGTCGCGCGCAAGACAAAGGGTTTGCCGCCCGGGTCTTTGCCCGACAGCGCCATCACCAGATGGCTGTGCAGGCTCTGGGCCGGCCGGGCGCCTCCGATGTAGCTCCCCCGGGCGGCGGCCTGGCGAAACCAAGGGCTCTGACTGTAGTCGCCTCCGGCCAAGTCGTTGTCCCCGGCCGAAGCCAACAGGCGCCCCCGGCTGTCGATCAGGCCCAAGGCCACGAAACCCACGAAGGTCTTTTCCAGGTCCTTGAAAATCTCTTCCAAATGGCCCGCATCCGCCAAGGCCGCCTGGTCGTTCCTCTGCAGGATCAGGGCCAGGGCCGACTCCCTTTCCTGGAAGAAACCCGACATCTGCAGGCTGGTTACGGACAACAGCCGGTGCAGGCGGTTGTTGACCTCCTTACGTTCCAGTTTGTACTGTTCCTCGATGAAGTAGAGGCTGGTGAGTCCCAAGACCAGCAGGGGAAGCAGAGTGATGGTCAGGGCCACCCAAAAATTCACCGTCCACATGCGGCGGTAGTTCAGGGTCTTTTGGTCGTGATCCTGGGGGTGTTCCCAAAAGGCCGGTTTTATTTTGCCCCAAAGCGGCAAGCCCTAGGCCTCCTGGTCGATCTTCCCGTGGGCCCGGCGCATGGTGGCGGAGAGCTCTTCGATATCCACCGGTTTTTGCAGGTAGGCGAAGGCGCCCAACTCCAGACACTTGTCCCGGTCGCTGGCCGAACCGTGGCCGGTAAGAACGATCACCGCCACCTCCGGGTGCTCTTGGCGCAGGCGTTTGAGCACCTCCATGCCGCCCAGGCCCGGCATCTTCAGATCCAGCACCATAACCTGGGGCGCTTCCTGTTCCACCAGAGTCAGGGCCTGTTCCCCGTCGTGGACCACCGAGGTGCCAAAGTCGCGCATTTGCAGGCGCTCGGAAAGGGTCTCGATGAATTCCCGCTCGTCGTCCACCAGGAGCACTTTGGCCGGAGTCGCTAAATCCACCTGGCGGTAAACGTCGGCCTGGTGGAAGCCCGGGCCCGGTTTGGTGTCGGCTTTTTTCACCCCGTTTACTCTCAAGGCCAATTGGTTCAACTCGTCTTGCAGCCGCGCCAGCCGCATCACCTTCTTGTTTATCTCGATCTCCGCCCGGCCTCCGGTGGTGCTCACCACCACCTCGGGCCGCACATGCCCCTTGGCGGCCAGGGCCAATTCGACCTCTGCGGCCAGGGCGAAGTCCTGGACCGCCTGCAGGGATTCCCCGCTGGGCAACAACGCCAAACCCCGGGCGTGCTGGCAAATCATCTTGACCGATTGCTCGACACCGCGCTGGTCCACGGGCAAAAGGATGTCATACAGGCGAGGGTCCCAGGCATGCAGCCCGTGCAGATGGTGCACCCAATCCTCGGCGATTTGATCCTCTTGGCGGATGCGGGCCAGGGCCTCCTTGGCCGGCAATTGGTCCTTCTCCCGGGCGGTTTGCACCCGAAAGGCGTTGTCCGCAACCAGGCCCACGCTCATTACGTGAGAGATGCTCCCCGGGATCAGGCTGGCCCCCATCCCCTGGTACACCAGGTCTTCCTCTTCCAAAATGCGTGACATGCTCAGCTTGAGCAGCGAAATCCGGCGCTCTCTCTCCCGGGAGGACTTCTTGAACAAGCCCTCTTTTTGGATCATGGCCCGGCGCAGTTTTTCGGCCGGCAGGGAGGACTGGGCGGCGGCGCCGGCCACCAGGTCGTCATCGCCCAACCGGGGGCAGCCCAGTTCAATGGCCACCTCCCGGGCGATTTCAGCCCCTTGACAATAAATTCCGCTGAATATGCTCACCACGGACATGGTCTGGCCTATCCCTTGCCCCGCCGAGAGGACGCTCGGGCGCAATGATGAAACCTGTGCGCGGGCCTTGCCCGCCGGCCTCCCGGCTGTCCCTTTAGTCCCTACTAGTGTACCACTTCTTCCCCAAGGCTCCGGACGCTTTGGACTGGCGGCCGGTCCCGCTCATTTTGCCCCAGAGAGACTGCCCGTTCCAGGGCCAATATGTGATAGCCTGACCCTGCCCGCCCCAAACAATTTTTCTTGTCATTGCGGGTGATTCTCATGCGGTTTCAGCCAGTAAGCAGATGGTTCCCAATCGGCGCCGTCCTGTGCCTGCTATGGCTGCTGGCCGCGCCGCTAAACTCGGCTCCGGCCCGGGCCGGCGAAAAGCCCGGCCGGGATTTGGCCAAGCAACTGGAGGCGGTGCTGGAGGGCGCCCGGGCCGCCTGCCGGGCGCCGGGGGCCCTGGCCGGGGTCTGGAAGGGCTCCTTTGCCTGGACCTCGGCCCAGGGCCTGGCCGATGTGGCCCGCAAGATCCCCATGCGCACCTCGCAGGTCTGGCGCATCGGCAGCGTTAGCAAGACCTTCACCGCCACCGCGGTCCTCCGGCTCTGCGAGCGCGGTCTGCTCTCCCTGGATGACCCCCTCAGTCGCTTCCGGCCCGGCTTTCCGGCGGCCGCTAAAATCACCGTCCGCCAGCTTTTGCGGCACAACGCCGGCGTCTTTTCCTGGGATGAGGACGATGCCACCCGTCTGGCCATTATCAAGCACCCGCAGAGGAAGTGGTCCAGGGAGGGCATGATCAAGCTGGCCGCGGCCAAGCCCTTCTATTTCGAGCCGGGCAAGGGGCACCATTACTCCAACGTGGGTTACTTCCTCTTGGGCGAGATCATTGAAAAGGTGACCCAAAAACCCCTGGCTCAGGTCATCGCCGAGGAGATTACCCGGCCCTTGAAGCTTAAACACACCTATTTGCCACAAGAACCGCACTTTCGCGACCAGGTGATTCACGGCTACATGATCCAGCGCGGCAAAATGATCGACGTCAGCGGCCTGGCCTTTGCCCGGGTGATCAACTTCGATTTGGCCCACGCCCCCGGCGGCATGGTTTCCACCCTGGACGACCTCAAGGTCTGGCTCAGGGCCTTGGCCTCGGGCCAGCTTTTGAGCCCGCGGATGCACAAAGAGCAACTCACGCCGGCGCCTTTTTCCGGCGAGGTTGGCGAAGGCTACGGCCTGGGGGTGCTGCTGGCCCGGGGCTGGCTGGGGCACAGCGGCGGCGTGGCCGGCTCCATGTGCAACGCCTATATCAACCCCAGCAAGGACATCGTGATCGTGCAGTACTTCAACACCCTGGAGGTGGTGGATGTACGGCGCAACGAGGCCGATATGAAGGTGTTGGGCGGGGTGTTGAGAGACATGGCCCGCCTGGCCGGAGCCGGGTTGTAGCCCGCATATTTCATGAGGGTTGGGCGTCCGGCTGCGCCAGCCACCGGTGTACTGCGTTGCTGGCTTCGCTCGGGCCTCGACGTAGCTTTGGCTATGCCTGCGGCCCTCGCTTGCCACCGGTGTGCCACCGGGGGCAAAGCGGGTCGTGTTGGGGTGGCACCCGCTGAGATAACTGGCTCCCGGTGCGGTCCCCTGGCGGCCCAAGCCTTGGGCCGCCTTGTTTGCCGGTCGCTGGCTGTGCCGGGCCTCGTCCCAAACCATACTCTGATAATATCGGTGCTTTCGTTCTTGGAGAGCCCATGAATACTAAACCGATGTGTAATGCCCCCCAACCTCCATGAAATATGCGGGCTAGTCAGGCTTTTAAGGCGCGCCTCTATTCCTCTTCCAAGGTGCAGGCCCGGCCCTTGGTGTGGAAAAAGAACTTGAGGCCCTTTTTTACCTTGTCGGAGAACAGCTTGGGCGACATCACGTTGCCCACCACCCGCTTGTTGATCTCGCCCAGGGTGGGATAGGGATGCACCGCGCCGGCCAAGGTGGACAGCTTCACCTTGCCGCTCAGGGCGGCCACCCATTCGTTGATCAACTCGCCGGCGTGCAGGCCCAGGATCTGTACGCCCAGGGGCTTTTCGTCTTTGTCCAAGAGAAGCTTTATGCGGCCAATGCTCTCGCCCTCGGCCAGGGCCCGGTCGTTGGCCACGAAATCCTCGGTCCACAGCGAGTATTCCAGGCCAGCCTGCTTGGCCGCCTTTTCATTCATACCAATGGAGGCCAACTCCGGGTCGCTGTAGGTGCACCAGGGCAGATAGGTGTAATCGGTCTTGCGGGGCAGGCGGAACACCGCGTTGGCCAGAACCACGCCGCCCTCGTAACCGGCGGCGTGGGTGAACTGATAAGCCCCGGTCACATCACCGGCGCCGTAGATGTGCTTCTGACTGGTGCGCAGACGGTTGTCCACTGGCAGGCCCTTGGGTGAGTACTCCACGCCGGCCGCCTCCAGGCCCAGGCCCTCCAGGTTGGCCCTCCGGCCCAGGGCCACCAGCAGCCGCTCGGCACTCAGTTTGACCTCGTTGCCCCCGGCATCCAGGAAGGTGAGTTGAGGCTTGCCGCTCACTTCGTCGGCCCTTTGCATCTGGGTGTTCAGATAGAACTCCACGCCTTCTTCGCTGAGCCGCTGCATCACCATGTCGGCCAGGTCCTGGTCCTCCTTGCTCAGGATCTGGCCGCTGCGCTGCACCACGCTCACCCGGCTGCCCAGACGGCAAAAAGCCTGGGCCATCTCGATGGCGATGGGCCCGGCGCCCAGGATGATCAGGGACTGGGGCAGGCTGGGCAGGGACCACAAGTCCTTGTTGGTGATGAAAGGC
>JANQFN010000424.1 GCA_028277825.1 Desulfarculaceae bacterium | reverse complement strand
CGGGAAGCCCGAACAGGCCAGGAAATGCCCCCTCTTGCCGAGACGCATCCACATCGCGCTGCCGCACTTGTTGCATTTGCGGGAGCTGATCACCGGACGCGACCCCTCGATCTTGTTGCCGTTCTCGTCGAGCGAGTAGGTGTTCTTGCAGTTCGGCAGGCGCTGGTAGTGGGCGAACAGGGCGCCGGAAAAACCACCGAAAAAGGCGCTGATGGTGAACACGGTCAGTTTGTAGCGGTTGGTGTCGATGCCGATGGAGGCGGCGCCCTCTTCGTCTTCGCGCATGGACTCCAGGGTGAGGCCGAACTCCGAGCGGGTCAGGCGTCTAAAGCAGAACAGGGCCAGACAGGCCGCGGCCAGGCAGACGTAGTAGTAGCTCATCTCGGTGGTGAACTGGATGCCCCAAAAGCCGGTGAGCGGCGGGATGCCGTACAGCCCCAGCGAGCCCCGGGTCAAATCCACCCAGTTCATGGCCACCAGCCTTAAGATCTCGGCGAAGCCGATGGTGGTGATGGCCAAATAGGGGCCGGAAAGCCTGAGGGAGGGGATGCCCAGCAGGAAGCCAGCCGCCGCCGCCAAGAGGCTGCCCAAAAACAGCCCGATCCAGGGCGACACCCCCAAATTGAGGGCCAGCAGGGAGGAGGTGTAGGCCCCGATGCCGAAGAACGCCGCCGCGCCCAGGTTGAGCTGGCCGGCGTAGCCGGTCAACAGGTTCCAGGACGAGGCGAAGATCACGAAGATAAGGGAGGTCACCAACAGGTGCTGGAAGTAGCGGTCGGTGACCACCAAGGGCAGGGCTACCGCCGCCGCCAGACCCACAGCGCCCCACAGCCACTTTCGCTTGTCGGCACTCATGACCCCTCCTTCCTTCCGAAAAGGCCGTGGGGGATGATCAACAGCACTAGGATGATGATGATGAAACCGATGGCGTTCTTGTATTCCATGGAGATGTAGTTGCCGCCCAGGGTCTCGGCCACCCCCAGGATGAAGCCGCTGAAGATGGCGCCTCGGATGTTGCCCATGCCGCCCAGAATGGTGACCACGAAGGCCTTGAGGGTGGGCATGGCCCCCATGGTGGGGAAGATGGCGAACAGGGTGCCGTAGAGCACGCCGCCCAAACCGGCCAGGCCGGCGCCCACTGCGAAGGTCAGGGTGTAGACCTGGTTGATGTTGATGCCCATGAGCTGGGCTGCGCTGCGGTTTTGGGCGGTGGCCCTAATGGCCACCCCCATGCGCGCCCGGTTCAAATAGAGCTGCAGGGCGATGATGGTCACGATGGAAAAGGCGATGCAGAACAGGCGCATCAGGCTGGTGGAGAAAATACCCAGGTTGACCGTGGCCCCGCCGAAGGGATCGGGCAGCATGCGCGGGGTGGCCCCGAAAAACAACTGGGCCAGGTTTTCCAGGACAATGAACAACCCGATGGAGACCATGATTATGTCCAAATCGGTCCAGCGGGTCATCAGGGGCCGGAAGATGGTGCACTCTAAGAAGATGCCCAAGACCCCCACCAGGGCCAGGGCGGCCAGGAGCGAGCCCACCCAACCCAGCCAGCCGGGCAGCCAGGCCATGACGAACACGGCCACATAAGCCCCGGCCATGGAGAAGTCGCCGTGGGCGAAGTTGGATATCTTCATCACCCCGAAGATCATGGTCAGGCCGATGGCGATCAGGCTGTAGACACTGCCCACGATCAGGCCGTTGACCACTTGTTGCACGAATAGCGATTCCATGAGCACACCAGTGGCAGGCGGACACTATTTGGCCCGCGCCTTTCTTGAATGGGGGGGCGGGGCGGCCCGCCCCCCTGGGAGGTTAAACTCGGGGCCTAAAGCCACCGAGGCTTGAGGAGCCTATTTGCACTTCCGCTGGGCCCAAGGGGTCGGGTCCTGGTACTTGTTGGAGGCGCGGTCAAAGGGAAAGATGATGTAGGTGTCGGGCTTGCAGTCCTTGAGCTGCACCTGCACCACCGAAGGCAACAGGGTGTTGACCTGGCCGTCGGGCCCGAACTTGATGGGGCCCTGGGACAGCTTCAGGTCGGTGGTCTTGAGGGCGTCGCGCACCGCGGTGCGGTCCTTGGCCAGGTCGCCGGAGAGCTTACCGGCCCGCTTGATGGCATCAGCGATGACCATCAGGTTGTCATAGCCCTGGCTGGAGAAGATGCCTGGGCGGCTGCCGGGGTACTTCTTCATGTAGGCCTTGACAAAGGCGGCGGTGACCGGGTCCTTCATGGCCTTGGTGGGCTCCAGACTGGAACCCATGGCGAACTCACTGATGGCGCCGGTCATCTTGAAATAGGCCTGGGTGAACTGCCCACCCACGCCGATCCACTGGGTCACGTAGCCCAGTTCCTTGGCCTGCTTCTGGATCAGAGCGGCCTCGGTGGTGGAGGCGATGTTGAACACCACGTCCGGGTTGAGCTTTTTCAGCTTGCTGATCTGGGTGGTGAAGTCGGTGTCGCCGATCTCAAAGTAGAAGCTGCCCAAAACCTTGGAACCGATCTTTTTGGACTGGGCTTCCCAGATCTTCTGGCCGTCGCGGCCGTAGTCGCTGTTCTCCATGAAAAAGGCCACGGTCTTGGGCTTTTTCACCTCGGCCAGCCAGTTGTTCATGCCCATCAAGAACATGGGGCTGTTGGGGCTGGTGCGGAACACGTACTTCAGCCCGCGGTTGGTGACCGTGGGGCTGATGGCGATGGCCACCACGTTGGGGGTCTTCTCCTGATCGGCGATAGCGCTGGTGGCGATGTTCACCGAGGAGCAGTAGCCGCCGCCCACCACCAGGACATCGTTTCTGGTGAGAAGCTTTTTCACCGCCGCCACGCCGTTGGCCGGTTTGCAGGAGCTGTCGCCGTAGATCAGCTCCAGGGGACGGCCGTTGATGCCGCCGGCGCCGTTGATCTTGTCCAGGGCCAGGAGCATGCCTTTTTTCATCTCGCCGGCGTTATGGGCCAGGGAACCGGTGAAGGGCCCCAGGATGCCGATCTTGATCGGTTCGGCCGCCGCGGCCGGTCCGGCCAGCATCATCCCCAGACACAGGGCCAGGGCCAAAATGGCCAGGTAAGTCTTTTTCATGACTCTCTCTCCTCCTTCAAAGCGAACACCGCCAGGCGCCCGCCAAGTTAAATATTGTCTGGCCGCGCGGCTTTTGGCCCCGCGCCCGCTTCCCCCTAAGCTCATTCCAGCAAACCGCACCAGCGGGCCAGGAACAGGGCATAGGCCCGGGCGGTATGGATCACGCTGTCTATATTCACCCGCTCGTTCTCGGCGTGGATGCTCTCGGCCACCGGCCCGAAGCAGGTGGCCTGGCCCCGGCCATAGTGCACAAAGGAGCGCAGATCGGTGGTGGCGGTGGACTCGAATATCCCCGCCGGCTCTCCAGCCAAATCCTGTTGGCACTGGCTCAAAAGCGCAAAGGCGGGCAGGTCCGGGGGCACCTGGTGGCCCTGAGAGCGGAAACCGTAGAACTCCACCACCGGTGGATTGTCGGCCAGCCAGGGATCGGCTGCCGCCGCCCGGGCGATGGTGCCCTCAATGCGCGCCTCGATCTCGCTGAATTCGGTGCCGGGCATGAAGCCTTGGCGGCAGTGGAATTCGGCCATGGCCGGCACCGTGGAGGGCCAGTCCCCACCGGAGATGATGCCCAGGTTGAAATTGGCCGGGTGCGGGTTGATGCCAAAAGCCGGGTGCGGCTGGGCGTTGAGTTCGGCCTCCAGCTCCCGGAGCGCTGCGATCAGCACATAGCACTTTTCGATGGCGTTGACCCCGCTGTGGGTCTCCAGCACGTGCTTGGGCACCCCGCCCAGGGAGACCTTGAACCAGCACACCCCCACCTGGCTGGTGAGGATGGTGGGGCCGAAGGGCTCGGGGATCAGCACTGCCTCGGCGTCAAAACCCGCCGCCCGGCAGGCCAGGGCGCCGTTGCCCGAGCATTCTTCCTCGATCACCGCCTCGATGGTCACCGGCGCGGCCAGGCCGAAGCCGGCGGCCTCCACCGCCTTGAGCGCATAGGTCATGGCCGCCACCCCGGCCTTCATGTCGCCGGCGCCACGGCCGTAGAGCCAGCCGTCTTTGATCAGGGGCTCATAGGGATCACGGTCCCAGCGGCCCAAGGGCTCGGGGCTGACCACGTCCAGGTGGCCGTTGAACAGGGCGCTTTTACCGCTCTCGCCGTCGGCCGGGCGGACGGCCACCACGTTGTGGCGGCCCTCATAATCCCAGGGCACCGGCGCAAAACCGGGGTGCGCGGCCAGGGCCTGGGGATCGATCTCCACCCGCTGGGGGGACCAGCCCAGGCGGGTCAGTTCGTCCTCCATCACCTGAAGTGCCGAGGCCTCGTTGCCCAGGGTGCTGGGCTCGGCCACCAGCCGGGCGCTGAAAGCAATCATGTCCTCGGCCAGGTTGTCCACGGCCTGAAGTAGTTTTTGCTCGGTAGAATTCATCTGACTTCGCAGTGCGTTACAACTGGTTCACATGGCGTCGCTATTACCGCGGCGCGGGCGGGTATATGGCCTGCAGCCGGTTGAAGCCGTTCTCGGTCAAACGGAGCACGGCCTCCATGCAGTCTTTGGGGCTGGCGCTGACCACCAACACCGCCTCCGACGGCCCTGAACCGGGTTCAGCGGCCAGCAGTTCCAGGGCCCGGTCCAGACTGGGGTTGTCGCCCTCCACCTGCAGCACAATCTGGGCCTGCCGGGGGTGCGGGGAGAGGTTTCCCAATATCTCGCTGAATAAACTGTAGCTGGCTGAATCGTCTGGCGAGTCCATGCCTGGAATTCCAAGCAATGTACGTGCCAGGACTATAAGGTGTTGAAATCAAGGAGGATAGAGGGTAGAGAACAATCAATATTGGTGATAATTTTCAACAGATTTACTTCAATATTGTAGGCATTTCTTTTTAATTAATTGATAATTAATAATAAATTATTATTGGTGCTTTATTACACCGCGGTGCAATATGTCAACGGTGTCCAGTCCCAACTTTTTCAGTTTGCGCGAAATGGTGGAATGATCAATGCCCAGGTGCTTTGCGGCCTCCCTTTGCGAGCCAAAGGTCTTTAAGGCCTTGGCGATCATTTCGCCCTCCAGCCGGGCCACCGCCCGGGGCAGGCTCCATTGGCCCGCTGGCGAGTCCGCCTCCAGCCTGGGTTGAGCCTCGCGCACCGGCTGCGGCAGGTCCGGCACCTCCACCACCTCCCCCGGGGTGAGCACCACCAGTTGCTCCACCAGGTTGGCCAACTCGCGCACATTGCCCGGGAAGGGATAGCGGCAGAGGCAATCCACTGCGGCCGGGGAGAGCTTTTTGTCCGCGTTGCACTTTTGATTGAACAGGTCCAAAAAGTGGCTGATCAGGGGCGGGATGTCCTCCACCCGCTGGCGCAGGGGCGGCAGGTTCAGCGGCACCACCTTGAGCCGGAAGTAGAGGTCCTGGCGGAACTGGCCGGCCCCCACCATCTCTTCCAGGTCCCGGTTGGTGGCGGCCATCACGCGTACGTCTATACGCCGTGGCGTGGTGGAGCCCACCCGCACCACCTCGTTGTCCTCCAGGAACCGGAGCAACTTGGCTTGCACACCCAGAGGCAACTCCCCCACCTCGTCCAGGAGCAGGGTGCCGCCTTGGGCCAACTCGAAGTAGCCCGGCTTGCCGCTCTCCAAAGCGCCGGTGAAGGCGCCCTTTTCATAGCCGAACAGCTCGGCCTCGATCAACGAGGCCGGGATGCCGCCGCAGTCCACCCGCACCAGGGGCCCCTCCTGGCGGGGCGAGGCCTGGTGGATCACCTTGGCCAACAGCCCCTTGCCCACCCCGGATTCGCCCACGATCAATACGCTGGAATCCACCTGGGCCACGCGCATGGCGGTGTCGAAGACCCGCAGCATGGCGGCGCTGCGCATCACCAGTTGGGAGCTTAAGTCCTGCAAACGGTGCAACTGGGACAGCTCCAGGCGGTAGTGTTGGGTCAGCACCCGGCTCTCCTCCAACTCGGCCTGCAGGTTGTTAAGCGCGGTCAGGTCGCGGGCGTTGACCACCACCAGGCGGATATCGCCGTTTTCGTCATACACCGGGTTGCCGGTGACCATGAGCTGCTTGCCGTCGTGCTGGGTCTGCACCAGGGACACCGCGGTGCCGTGCTTGAGCACTTCCAGGGTGGCTGAGCGGTCGAACTGGCCGGCGGCCACCAGGTCCTCCATGCTCCGGCCGATGACCTCCTCGGCCTTCACCCCGGCAAAGCGCAAGGAAGCCTGATTGACCCGCACCACCTTGCCCTCGGCGTCGCTGATCCACAGCCCGTCGTGGGAGGACTCGATGATCACGTCCAGTTGCTCGGACAGCTCCTTGTAGGCCTCCAGCTCCTGGGCCAGGTTTTCGTATTCCGAGACATCCTGGAAGATGCTCAACACCCCCACGATCTTGCCCTGTTGGCGGATAGCGGTGCGGTTGGCGATGATGGTGGTGCCGCCCATGGCCACCTTGATGCCCGGCTGGGGCCGGCCGTGGATCAGGATTTCCTTCATGCCCGGCCAGGCCTGGGGAGCCATCTGTTCGATATGGCGGCCCAAAACCTCTTCGGGCCGCCAGCCGGCTATGTTGCGCGCCGCCCGATTGTAGACCAGGATGACGCCCTCATGGTCCACGATGACCACACCGTTGTGCGCCGCCTCCAGCAGCTCGCGCATGGGTCCCAGTTTTTCAAAATCAAGCATCAATGCGCTTCTCTGGCCAGGTTGGGGGGCTGTCGCTTTGGGTATGGTTGCCCCGGGGGTGGGGTGCTGTCAAGGGAGAAGGCGTAATGCTAGCCGGCCAGAAGACGCCTCAGGCGCTCGTCGAGCTCCCCGGCGGGGACGCCCTCCAGGGCGGGGCCCAGGTCGGCCAGGGCGGCGCCGCTATTGGCGGGCAGGTCGCCGGAGAAGTTGGCCTGGGCCACCCTACCTCCCTCTACCTGGTAGAGCCCAATGAGTTCACCCTGTGGCGTGGCCCACTTGCGCTGATGCAGGAAAAGATCGGCGCGCACCTTGACTTGACGGCCCGGACGGGGCTTGCGCTGGAACAGCAGCCATTCAGCGCTGAGCATCTCCCGGCCCAACTGGATGACCTTCTGGCGCAGTTCCGGGTCCACCTCTGTGGGCTGCAACTCACCCAGCAACCCGGCGAACTTGCGGGCCAGGAGCCGGGAAATACGCCGCCGGCTCCATTTCGCGGCGCCGCTCCGGCCCAGCTCCCGGCTCAAGCTGGTCAGGTTGACCTCCATGGCCGCCTGGAAGCGCTCACGAAAGGCGGCATCGGGAGACTTGAGCACCCGGGCCATGGCCGCGCAGTCAAAGGCGCGCATGATGTTGCCCACGAAAACCACGCAGTCGCCGATCTCGCCGGCGCCGGTGCCGGAGATGCGCCGCCTGCCCACGGCCACGTCGTTGATGTACTGGTAGCGGGCCTCCACGCCCATGGCCTGGTAGGCGCTGATCACTGGGCCCAGAAATTTGCGGTAGAACCTTTCCCGCGATAAGGGCACCAGGGGGTTGTCTTTTTTCAGGACCAACTGCCAGAACACCTGCCCGCCATCCAGATAGACCACGCCGCCGCCCACCTCGCGCCTAAACAGGGGCAGGCCCTCATCGCGGCAGTGGGCCAAGTCCAGTTCCTGGTTCAGGTCCTGGTGATAGCCCAGGCAGACATAGGGGCGGTCCGGGCTGCACAGCACCAGGGCCTCGCGGCCCAAACGGGCCAGGGCGTGATAAATAAATTGGGTCTGGGCCCAGGGGATTTGGCCGAGGTCGTAGAGCAGCATGGCCGGCACCCTAATCCAAATCGCCCAGGGCCCGGCGCACCAACTGGCTGATGTCCAGCACCTGCAGATCGATCTGGTTGCGGCGGGTATAGGTGGCCATGGTGCGCACGCACTGCTGACAGGAGGTGATCACCGCCTGGGCGCCGGTGGCCAGGGCCTGTTCAATCTTGCCGGCGGCAATCTTGGCGTTGAGATCGGCGTCAATCATCTCCAGGTTGCCGCCCCCGCCGCAGCAGGTGCAATTCTCCCGGCTATGAGCCATCTCCACCAGTTCCACCCCGGGCAGGCTCTGGATAACCTGCCGGGGGGCGTCATACTGGCCCGCGTTGCGCCCCAGGTCGCAAGGGTCGTGGTAAGTGACCTTGAGGTCCAGTTCCTCCAAGGGCAGGCGGCCATCGGCGATGAGCTTTTGCAAGAACCCTGTGGCGTGGCTCAGCTTGTAGCCCGGCGGGTAGTGCTCTTTGAACATCATGTAACAGGAGGGGCAGGCAAAGACGATCTCCTGGGCGCCCTTGCCAGCGATGGCCTCCAGGTTGGCCTCGATCAGGTCGTTGGCCTCCCTCAGGAGCCCCGCCCCCAACAGGGGGAAGCCGCAGCAATGCTCATCCTCGCCCAGGAGGGTGAAATCCACGCCTGCCGCCTGCATGGTCTCGGCCAGGGCGATGGGTATCTGTTGGGCCATGGGAAAGAAAGAGGCCACGCAGCCGGTGAAGTAGACCACTTCGGCCGAATTATGCAGGAACTCGTGATCCGGGGGATCGTCCATGTCCTCCACCCATTCGTTGCGGTCCTCCTGGTCCTCGTCAAAGACGTTGTAGCTCTCCTGCAGGTTCTCCAGGATGGCGTCGATCTTGGCCGGATAGGCTTCATTGGCCACCAAGTCCTCGCGCAACCGGAGCCAAAGGTCCCTTAACCCTATACCCACCGGGCAGTTCTGTTGGCAGCGGCCGCAGAGGGTACAGCGGTAGACCGTTTCGGAAAAGCGCTTCCATTCCTCCGGGGTGGGTGGCTTGCCCCCCCAGAGCCGGCGCAGCCAGCCGCCGCGGCCCTTGAAGACCCGGCGCTGCCAGTCCAGGCGGTAGATGCCCGAAAGATAGCCGTCGCCCGAGGCGGCCACCGCCGGGCACACCTCGGCGCAGGCCCGGCAGCCGGTGCAGGCTTGCATCTCCAGGAGTTGGCGGAAGCTG